>CAYFRK010000005.1:19911-45323 GCA_964345645.1 uncultured Candidatus Saccharibacteria bacterium | reverse complement strand
CTACCCAGCGTTTGTATGTACCGCCACCACATCATCCAAATCATCAATTGCATCAAGTAATTTTTCCAATTTTTCTTCGTCTTCCACTGGCACTAAGTTATTTGCCACATACTGTAGTTCCGCCGATGTCACATTTAGTCCCGCGCTCACTAATTTTTCACGCACTTTCATCAAATCTGTCGCTTCCGTATAAATCTCAATCCCGTCTTCTTCCTCTTCGGCGTCTTCTGCCCCTGCTTCTAGCGCCGCCATCAACGCCTCCTCGCCTTTATCGGAAACAAAAATCACGCCCTTTCTTACAAACTGAAACATCACCGAGCCGGGATCTGCCATGCGCCCGCCATTTTTTTCAAGTGCGTGACGCACTTCTGGCAACGTGCGGTTTTTGTTGTCTGTCGCTACTTCAATAATAATTCCTACCCCACCCGGACCATAAGCTTCGTAAGTTTCCTCAATCATTGCCGCTGCCGACTTATCCGCCACGCGCGCAATCGCCCGCTCAATATTTGCTTTTGGCATATTTGCCAGGCGTGCCTTTTCCAGCACCATTGCAAGCGACGGATTCATCTCCGGATCCGTGCCACTGCGTGCCGCAATCGCAATCTGATTACCAATTTTTGTAAATAAAGCTCCGCGCTTTGCATCAACTACGGCTTTTTGGCGCTTGGTCGTTGCCCACTTACTATGTCCTGCCATGATTTTTCTCCTTTTTTATATTATACCATATTTTTTACTAGCATTCTCCTGCCAAAACCACTTTTCTATGCTAATATTATAACCATGAGTAAGTTGTTTAAACGCACGAAAATTTTGGCCACTATTGGCCCCTCCGTCTTTACGGAAGAAAAAATTACTGACTTAATTATGGCGGGCGTCAATGGCTGTCGTCTGAATTTTTCTCATGGCAATTATGTCGAACGCGACCAGCAAATTGCTTGGATTCGCGCCGCCGCCGTTAAAAAAGGCCGCTCTGTTGCTATTTTGCAAGACTTACAGGGCCCCAAAATTCGTCTTGGCGCTCTCAAAAATGATCGTATGGATCTCAAGGCTGGCGACGAACTGATTTTGGACTCCGCCATTACTGAGCACGACGGTTCGTTTATCCTTCCCGTGCAGTATAATCTTGCCGAAAAAGTTCAGGTTGATGAACCTATTTATATCTTCGACGGCAAAATTAAAACGCACGTCACCGAAATCGTTTCCAAAACCGCCATCAAAATCAAAGTCGAAAACGAAGGCTTCATTATGAGCAAAAAGGGGCTTAATCTCCCCAATACTGATTTTAGCGGCGACATCATCACCGAAAAAGACATGGCCGATATCGAATTTGGTGCCTCTCGTGATTTTGATTATGTGGCACTTTCTTTCGTCCAATCGGCATCTGACATCGAGAAACTTCGCCAAATTTTGCTTTCTCACGGCTCCACCGCCCAAATCATCGCTAAAATTGAAACCAAGAAAGCCATTGAAACCGATGAAAACCTCGAAGCCATCGTCAAGGCCACTGATGGCATTATGGTTGCGCGTGGCGATATGGCTGTCGAGGCTGGCGGCGAAGTAGTTCCCATCGTTCAGCGCAAACTTATTTCTCTTTGTCGCAAACACTCCAAGCTTTGTATCATTGCCACTCAAATGCTAGGCTCTATGGTTGATAATCCCGAACCTTCACGCGCCGAGGTTAGTGATGTTGCTAACGCAGTTTTGCAAGGCGCCGACGCCGTCATGCTTTCCGATGAGACCGCCAATGGCGCCTATCCAGTTGAGGCTGTCAAAGAAATGAAGAAAGTCATTCTTTATACTCAAAACAATTCCACCATTATTCCTTGCAATCAAGAAATTGATGAGGAATCGCGCGACTACAATGCGATTGCCTCTTCCGCCGTTGAGCTCGCCGAAAAAATCGAAGCCGACCTTATTGTTTGCGCTACCGCCACTGGTGCCACCGCTTCTGCTATTTCTACCCAGCGCCCCGATCTTCCCATTATTTCCGTCACCAGCAACCCTCGTGTCGCCGGTCAGCTCGCTCTGACTTACGCCAACGTTGCCTTCGTGCGCCCCTATAGTGAAAATTATGCCACCGACCTCGTTAAAGAGCTCAAAGACGATGGCTATCTCAAACCTCGCGAAGGCTCTGAAGATCTTTTGGTTGTGATAGTTTCCGGTATTAAAGATAAAATTGGTGGGACTAATACTATTCAAATTAAAAAAATTTAAGGAGTCCTATGTTTGACAAGCAAACTCTTCGCGACATCAACGTCAAAAACCAAATTGTTTTAGTGCGCACCGATTACAATGTTCCCCTAAAAGACGGCAAAGTCACCAGCGATTTACGTATCCGTGCCAGTCTCCCCACTATTGAATATCTTTTAGAAAAAGGCGCTGAAAAAATTATTTTAATTTCTCATCTTGGTCGTCCCGACGGGCAAAAAGTGGCAGAGTTGTCTCTTGAGCCAGTTGCTGATACTTTACAAAAACTCCTCCCCAGTGCCAACATTTCCTTTATCAATGACGTTTCTGGTCCCGAAGTCGAAGCTGCTGTAGATAACTTGCCTAAGGATGGGATTCTGCTGCTTGAAAACCTGCGTTTTTATCCAGGCGAAGAACAAAACTCTGATGATTTTGCGCAAGAAATCGTTGATTCTGTGCATGCTGATCTTTTTGTTCAAGATGGTTTCGCTGTCGTGCATCGCGCCCACGCTTCCACTTCCGCTATCACAAATTGCCTGCCATCTGTAGCTGGTCTCTTGCTTGAAAAGGAAATGACTACTCTCACCAAAGTTATGACCAAGCCTCGCCACCCGCTTTTAGTGGTGATTGGCGGTGCCAAAGTCGAAGATAAGCAACCCATGATTGACCAATTTTTATCCACTGCCGATCAAATTGCTGTTGGTGGTAAAATTGCCGCTGATGGTTATGTTGCTAAATCTCCTAAAATCTACGTTGCCGAAGATTTTGACATTGATGCCACTGGTGCCAAACTCGATATTGGTCCTTTGTCCTCAAATCAACTTGTAGAATTTGTCAAAAACTCTGCCACCATCATCTGGAATGGACTGCTTGGCAAAGCTGAAGATCCCGCCTATGCCACATCCTCCACTATTCTTGCCAAAACTCTCGGTGAATCAACCGGTAAAACCACTGTTATTTGCGGTGGCGATACGGCTGGTTTTGTCGAAGATCTTGCTCTGTCCGACCCCAAACTCAGTTACTCTCTTATTTCTACTGGCGGTGGCGCCGCCCTTGAATTATTGTCTGGTCAAGCGCTTCCTGGCGTCGAAGCTCTCGAAGATCGCTGAACTTCTCTATTTTACCTCTACCAATTCTTTACCAATTGTGTTATTATGGTAAAATATAAACATCTATTTTTTAATGTCAAAAAATTAAAGGAAAATCATGTCAATCGAAATTAAAGATTTATCAAAATTCCGCAATATTGGTATCATTGCCCATATTGATGCTGGAAAAACTACCACCTCCGAAGCGATTCTTTACCGCACTGGCCTAAAGCACAAAATCGATCTCGTCAAAGGCGATACCGGTGGTGCTACCACCGACTGGATGGATCAGGAAAAAGAGCGCGGTATTACCATTACCTCCGCCGCTGTTACTGCCACTTGGAAGGGGCACAAAATTAACATTATTGATACCCCGGGTCACATCGATTTTACCGCTGAAGTTGAACGCTCTCTCCGTGTTCTCGATGGCGCCGTTGTTGTCTTTGATGGCAAGATGGGCGTTGAGGCTCAATCCGAAACCGTTTGGCGCCAAGCCACTAAATACGGCGTGCCTCGTATTTGCTTCATCAATAAAATCAACCAAATCGGTGGCGATTTCTTCAAATCCCTTGACTCTATTCGCAAACGTCTTTCCAGAAATGCTGTTGCTATTCATCTGCCTATCGGTTTTGAAAAAGATATTTGCGGCGTCGTTGATCTTATTGATATGAAGGCCTACACCTACAAAGACTATACTGATCACGAACTTACTGTTGGCGAAATTCCTGCCGACATGCTTGAAAAGGCCAAAAACGCCCGCGCTATGTTAGTTGAAGAAGCTGTCGCTGTCGATGAGGCTTTGATGGAAAAATTCTTCGAGCAAGGCGAAGAGGCGATTTCTGAAGCCGAGCTTAAAACCGCTCTCCGCAAACGCGTCCTTGAAGGCGATTTCTTCCTCGTCACTGGTGGTGATGGCCGTGGTGTCATTGTCGAAAAAGTACTTGATTTAATGGCTGACTATCTGCCCTCCCCCCTTGATCGCGACCAAGGTCAAACCGTTGGTATTGATCCCAAAACTGGCGATCAAATTATTCGCAAAGCCGACGACAAAGAACCACTCACTGCGCTTGCCTTCAAAATTGCCACCGATCCTTTCGTTGGTAAGCTCATCTTTATTCGAGTTTATGCTGGTAAGCTCCAGTCCGGCTCTTATATTTTGAACGCTACTACTGGCAATAAAGAACGCGTCGGACGTATCGTGCGTATGTTTGCCGACAAGCGTGAAGAAATCAGCGAAATCGCTGCTGGTGATATTGCCGCTGTTGTGGGCCTGAAAGACTGCACCACCGGCACCACTATCTGTGATCCAGCTCACCCCATTCACCTTGAATCTATCGAATTCCCCGATCCTCCGGTATCTATTGCCGTTGAGCCCAAAACCAAAGCCGACCAAGAAAAAATGGGCGTTGGTCTTGCCAAAATGGCAGAAGAAGACCCCACTTTCCGTGTCCATACCGACGACGAAACTGGGCAAACCATTATTTCTGGTATGGGCGAACTTCACCTTGACATCATCATCGATCGTCTCCGCCGTGAGCATAATGTCGAGGCTAATACTGGCGCTCCGCAAGTGGCTTATCGCGAAACTATTCGTGGCACTGCCGAAGCTCAAGGCAAACACATTAAGCAGTCTGGTGGTCGTGGTCAATACGGTGACGTTTGGATTAAATTTGAACCTAACGAACAAGGTAAAGGCTTTGAATTTATCGACCAAATCAAAGGTGGTGTGGTGCCTCAAGAATATCGCAAGCCTGTCCAGCAGGGAATTGTCGAAACTTTGAATGGCGGCGTGATTGCTGGTTATCCAGTCGTTGATGTTAAAGCTACTCTCTACGATGGCTCTTATCACGATGTTGATTCCTCTGAACTCGCCTTTAAGCTTGCTGGTGCTCTTGCCACTCGTGAAGGCATCAAAAAAGCCAACCCAGTTTTGCTTGAACCAGTAATGAAGATGGAAATTACCACTCCCGAAGAATTCATGGGCGACGTGATTGGCGACATCAACTCTCGCCGTGGTCGCATCGACGAGATGGAAGATTTGAGCGGTGGCGCTAAGCTCATCCGCGCCTTCTGCCCGCTTGGTAATCTCTTTGGTTACACTTCCGATCTGCGTGGTATGTCTCAAGGCCGTGCCGCTGCCTCTATGGAGCTCTTCGCTTACGAGGAAGTTCCACCCAACGTTGCTGCCGAAATCATCGAAAGTCGCAACTCTTCCAAATAATCATCGTGCTTACTAGTTCCTGCGTGCTATAATAAATAAAACGGAGGAACTATGATTAAACTAACTTACCCCAAGACTATTCCTGTTGATGGTAAAAAAGCTCAACAAGTTTTAGCTGAAATTAAAGACAGCTTTATGAGTGGTTGGCTAGATTTACCCAACAATCTTGATCAATCTGAACTTGCCGCTATCAAATCGGCCGCAAAAACTATCAATCAAAACTCCAAATACCTCGTTTGTATCGGTATCGGCGGGTCTTATCTCGGACATCGCGCCGTGATTGAGGCGCTCAAGCCCACCAGTCCCACCAAAATTCTCTACGCCGGCAACTCTCTTAGTTCGCGCGCCCTTCAAGCCGTCTTTGACGAACTGGGCGACGCTGATTTTTCCGTCAATGTGATTTCTAAATCTGGTACCACCACCGAACCCGCCATCGCTTTTCGTATTTT
This sequence comes from uncultured Candidatus Saccharibacteria bacterium, assembly GCA_964345645.1. Lineage (GTDB taxonomy): Bacteria > Patescibacteriota > Saccharimonadia > Saccharimonadales > Saccharimonadaceae > Nanosyncoccus. Next base: position 39,378 of record CAYFRK010000005.1, on the reverse strand, counting down.
TAAAGAAAAACTGATTGCCAAATACGGCGAACAGGAAGCCAATCGTCGCATTTTTGCCACTACTGACGCCAAAAAAGGTGCTCTTTATGACGAGGCCGTCGCTCAAAACTACACACGTTTTGTCATCCCCGACAATATTGGCGGTCGCTATTCTGTTTTGACTGCCGTCGGTCTTTTGCCCTTAGCTGTTGCTGGCGTTGATATCGACGCCCTGCTTTCTGGCGCCAAAATTGTCAGCGCGCATGAAAGTTCCGATGACCTCTGTAATTCTCCTGCTGTTCAATATGCTTTTTTGCGTCACGAACTGCGTGAAGCTGGTCACGATGTTGAAGTTTTAGCCGCTTTTGAACCTGATCTTGCCATGCTTAATGAGTGGTGGAAACAGCTTTTCGGTGAATCAGAAGGAAAAGATCAGCAAGGTATTTTTCCTGCTTCTGTCATTTATACCACCGATCTTCACTCCATGGGTCAGTATCTCCAAGAGGGTCGTCGCAACATTTTTGAAACTGTTGTAAAAATTACAACAGAAACTACCGACTTTACCATTCCTGCTCTCTCTAACGATCTTGACGGCCTAGCTTATCTTGAAGGTAAAAAATTGAGCTATGTCAATGAACAAGCACTTGAGGCCACTGTTGCCGCCCATCGCGCTGGCGGTATCCCTGTGATTAAGCTTGAAATTCCCGAACTTTCCGCCTCCACTCTCGGCGCTTTGATGTATTTTTTCGAACTTGCCTGTGCGGTTTCCGCGACGCTTGGTCAGGTTAATCCCTTTGATCAACCGGGCGTGGAAGCCTATAAAACTAAAATGTTTGAACTTCTCGGTAAACCTGGGTTTTAATGTTATAATAAGCTTATGGTAAAGAGTGGGCATCAAAAAATACATTACGACGGGCCAGTTGTCCTGACTATTTTGGATGGCGTAGGCCTTAGCACCAAAACTGCTGGTAACGCCTTGCGCGCTGCTCGCACCAAATTTTTAGATTATGCTGCCAAAAACTATCTTGGCTTGGCGTTGCGTGCCTCTGGTGAAGCTGTGGGTATTTCGCCTGGCGTAATGGGCAATTCTGAGGTTGGACATAACACTATTGGTTGTGGCCAAATTATTAAACAGGGTATTGCTAGTGTTGATGATGCTTTTAAAACTGGCGATATTTGGCATTCTGACACTTGGCTAAAAATTATTAAGCGCCTACAGGACAACCATAAGACCCTGCATTTTTCTGGTATTTTATCGGACGGTAAGGTCCATAGTGATATCAAGCATCTCGAAAATATGATCGAAAGAGCCTATCAAGAGGGCATCAAGTCCATCCGTGTGCATGTGATTTTTGATGGTCGTGACGTTGCGCCACAGTCTGAGCCTCGCTACATTAAGCGACTAGAAGCTTTTTTTGAGCATTTCCCTGACTGTGATTACAAAATTGCCTCTGGTGGTGGTCGTATGGTTTTTGTCACGGATCGCTATGAAACTGACTGGAGTGTGGTTCAAAGGGGCTGGGAAGCTATGGTTCATGGCTCAGCCGAGCTACATTTTCCCGATGCCACCACGGCTATTACTGAATTTCGTCGTCAAAGCCCCAATATTCAAGACCAAGACTTGCCCGCATTCGTGATTGTTGATGATAAAAATCAGCCCGTTGGTAAAGTTGAGGACGGCGACGCCTTTATTTTCTATAATTTTCGTGCCGATCGCGCCATTGAAATTGCCATGGCTTTTACCTACAACTACTTCCCATATTTTGATCGTGGTAAGCGCCCCGATGTTTTCTTTGCTGGTATGACAGAATATAATTCTGACACCCATGTCCCGCAGTATCAACTTGTCCCGCCTGTTCGTATCGATAATCCGCTCAATAATTTTCTCAGCAGTCGTGGCATTTCTCAGCTCGCCGTTTCCGAAACCGTAAAATTTGGTCATATTACTTATTATTTTAATGGCAATAGCTACAAACCTGCCCCACTTGAAGACCATATCGAGATTCCTTCTGAAGTCGATGATGATTTTCATACGCGCCCCTGGATGAAGGCTGCTGAAGTAGCTGATGCCGTGCTAGAAAAACTCGACCAATACCGTTTCGTGCGGATTAATTTTGCTAATGGCGACATGGTTGGACATCATGCCGACTTTCCATCTAGTCTCGTTGCTATGGAGGCTGTGGATATTCAACTTAGGCGCCTTGCCCAGAAGGTTGACGAACTTGGTGGTATTTTGTTGATTACTGCAGATCACGGCAATATTGAAGAGCTAATCGATGAAAATGGCGTACCGAAAACTTCCCACACCACCAACCCCGTCCCCTTAATTTTCTATGACAACACCGCAAATCGCACCAAATATACGCGCCGCGTCTTGCCAGATGCTGGACTCTCGAACATTGCCGCTACTATTGCTTTGTTGCTAGGTGAAAATCGCGTCCCAGCTTCGTGGCACCCCCCGCTTATAACCATGCTATAATATAGACATATTTTTAATTTGAGGAGTTATTATGCCTAAAATTACCAAAGCGATTATTCCTGTTGCTGGATGGGGAACTCGCCGCTTGCCGATTACTAAAGTTATCGAAAAATCCATGTTACCAGTCGGCAACCGCCCTCTGGTGGATTATTCTGTTCAGGAATTAATCAAGGCCGGCGTCACTGATATTTATATGGTGATTTCTGATACTGAGCCCTGCCAGGTGCGCGAATTTTACCGCGACAACCTTGCTCTCAACCAATACTTGATTGAGCGTGGTAAATCCGACAGACTAGCTCTTGCCAAAACTCTACCCGATAATGTGAATATTCATTACACCGTTCAAGATCCTTCTGGCAAATATGGTACTGCCGTGCCAATCGCCATGGTCGCTGAGGAATATAATATTAACGAGCCAGTTTTTGTATTTTTTGGTGATGATTTTATTTGGAATCCAGATGGTCCTTCCGCTGCCGAATCTCTGCTCGCATCTGTTAGCGACCCCAGCGAATCTGCGATTTTAGGCGTGGAGGTTGAAAGGGAAGAGGTCGTCAAATATGGTGAAATTATTGTCGAAGATGGCAAATTGGCTAAAATCACCGAAAAACCCGCTCTTGCCGACGTTAAAAGTAATCTTGTTCATGTCAGTAAATACATCATGTCCCCAGCTTTGATTCAAGAAATGGTCAAATATGTCCATGAAAAAGATTTCGGCCCTCAAGACCAAGAATATATGGCCACTGATCCGCTGGATTCTTTTGTCAAAAATGGTGGTATCGTACGCGTTGCTCCCACTACTGGTCAATATCTCGATGGTGGCTCGATTGATGGCTGGGTGCATGCCAACAATGTAGTTTGTGGGCAAAACTAGCCAAAAATATTCATTTGGTGATATAATTTTTATATGAGCACTGTTAAGAAATATCAAGCCGAAATTGGCGCACTTGTCACCGAGCTACGTCTTAAAAAAAATCTAACCCAGGCCGAACTTGCTGATCTGGTTGGCACCAGCCAGTCCGCTATTCATCGCATTGAAAAAGGCCAGCAAAACATTTCTCTGGCCATGGTCAAGAAGCTCTCCTCTTCTCTTGGCAGCCAAATTCTCTCTATTAACAGCCCTGATTCGCAAAGTTTTTGTATCCAGGGTGGCAAAGAATTACACGGCGAAATCACTATTAACACCAGCAAAAACGCCGCCGTTGGTCTGCTCTGTGCCGCGCTCATTAATTCTGGTCGTACTACTTTAAAACACGTCGCTCGTATCGAAGAAGTCTTTCGCATCATTGAAGTCCTGGAATCTATTGGGGTAACTTGTCGTTGGAGTAATGACAATTCTCGGCTCGAAATTATATCACCAAGAGTATTACAAATGGATAAACTCGACGTTGAAGCCGCCCGCAAAACCCGTTCCATTATTATGTTTATGGGCCCACTACTTCATAAATTTTCCCATTTTCGTTTGCCTTATGCTGGTGGCTGTTCTCTCGGCGTACGTAGTATTGAACCCCACCTGCGTGCCTTATCGGCCTTCGGTCTCTCTGTTGATACTAAATCCAGCAAGGGTTTTTATGAAGTTTCCGTCGATAATAAGATCAGAAAAGATCTCGCCGATAAAAAAATCGTTCTCATAGAACGTGGCGATACTGTTACCGAAAATGTTCTCATGGCTGCCGCCCTTCATCCGGGTAAAACCACCATTGTTGGTGCTTCGCCTAACTACATGGTACAGGATCTCTGCTTCTTCTTGCAAAAACTTGGCGTGAAGATTTCTGGTATCGGCACCACCACGCTTGTCGTTACTGGTTCCTCGCGTTTTAATCAAAACATCACTTATTATCCCTCCGAAGACCCTATTGAGACCATGTCATTTATCGCAGCGGCCATTGTCACTAAATCCGAAATTACCATTCGTCGCGCTCCGATTGAATTTTTGGAAATTGAGCTTGAAATACTCAAGAGTATGAATGCCGATATTGAAATTTCTCCCGAATATCTTGCTCATAATGATCGCACCCGCCTCGTTGATTTACATATTAAAAAGTCTAATCTACATGCCCCTGCCGATAAGATTCACCCTATGCCTTTCCCAGGGCTTAATATTGACAACCTGCCGTTTTTCTCTGCTATTGCCGCTACCGCCAAAGGTCGCACCTTAATTCACGACTGGGTATTTGAAAATCGCGCTATTTATATTACCGATCTTACGCGCCTCAATGCTAAAGTTGAACTTCTAGACGCTCACCGGGTCTATATTGAAGGTCCCACCAACTGGCGCCCTGCTGAGCTGATTGCTCCGCCTGCCTTACGTCCTGCCGTGGTGGTGCTGATTGCTATGTTGGCTGCGCCTGGCACCTCTACTTTGCGCAATATTTATTCCATTAACCGAGGTTATCAAGATTTTGCCGACCGCCTCTGTGGTCTTGGCGCCGACATCTCACCACTGACAGGTATTTAACCTTTCATTATAGCACACTTCTTATGCTTTGTCAAGATATGCTAAAATTAGGTAATGCAAAGGCGAATTTTTGATGGACTCAACCCTGCTCAACAAGACGCGGTCGCCACGCTTTCTGGCCCGCTTCTGATTTTGGCTGGTGCCGGTTCTGGTAAAACTAAGACTCTTACTCATCGCATCGCGAATCTTATTGCCCATGGCGCTCCGCCCCAAGCTATTCTCGCCGTTACTTTCACCAATAAGGCCGCCAAAGAAATGCGCACTCGTCTTTGGCGCTTGCTCGAGCAGCAGCAGACTGACCCCCCCGCCAACTTCATGCCGTTTATGGGCACTTTTCACGGTATTTGTGTCAAAATTCTGCGCTTTGAACACGAAGCTGCTGGTCTCGATCGCGACTTTTCCATTTATGATGTCGAAGATCAGCAAGCTTTGATTCGTCGAATTATTAAAACCTTAAAAATAGACGACAAATCGCTCAAACCCAAATCTATTCAGGCAATTATCAGTAAATGTAAAAATGAAGGCACCAGCGCCGAAGAGTATGCCGCCACGGCTTTTTATCCCAACCAAAAACATATCGCTCGTATTTTTGCCCGCTACGAACTCGAAAAAACCAAAGCCAATGCCCTTGATTTTGACGATCTATTACTTCGTGCCGTTCAACTTTTTGCCGAGAATAAGGCTGTGCGCGAAAAATGGCGTGAGCGATTTCAGCATATCTTAATCGATGAATATCAAGATACCAATGTCCTGCAGTATCGCCTTATTAAATTATTAGTTAATGACGAGCGCAACATTTGTGTTGTGGGCGATGATTGGCAGTCAATTTATTCTTGGCGCGGCGCTGATTTTACTAATATTCTCAATTTTGAAAATGATTTTCCTGGTGCCAAAGTGATTAAATTAGAACAAAATTATCGCAGCACCGGCAATATTCTCAACGCTTCGCAAACGATTATTAGCCACAACAAAAATCGCACCGAAAAAACGCTATTCACCGAAGCTGGTGATGGTAGTCAGGTCGCCATTGAGTCTTTGCGCGACGAAACTGCTGAGGCTACCTGGGTTGCTTTGCAAATTTTGCGGATGATTAATGTCGGTCGGCGATTTTCCGATTTTGCCGTGCTTTATCGCACCAATGCACAGTCCTATGCTTTTGAGCGCGCTTTTATTGATGCTAAAATTCCCTACAAAGTTATCGGTGGCGTGCGCTTCTATGATCGCAAAGAAGTCAAAGACGTTTTGGCGATTTTGCGCCTGCTTGTTAATCAGGGTGATCGGGTGAGTTTGGAGCGGGTCGCACGCAATGTCCTTAGCGGTATTGGCGATGTTGGTCTGCAAAAAATCTTTCATTTTCTTGATCAAACAACTGTCGCGGAACCACTTCTTGCGCCAGATTTAGCCAACCTCCTGTCGGCCAAAGCCAAGCAATCCTTTAATAAACTCGTGCGTTTTATTTCTACTATGCCACTTACTCTTACCCCTGCCGAAATCGTCAAAAAAGCCGTTGAATATTTTGACTTTCGCACCTTACTCGACGACGGCACTCCTGGTGGCGTCGACCGCATCGAAAACCTCGCCGTTTTAATTGATAACGCCAATCCCTACACCGCACTAGACGAATTTTTAGCCGATGCTGCCTTAATGTCCAGCGCCGACGAATCTTCCGCCAAAAACTCGGTTACCTTAATGACTTTGCATGCCGCCAAAGGTCTCGAGTTCCCGGTAGTTTTTTTGGTTGGTATGGAAGACGGCCTCTTTCCTAGCTTGCGCGCCAACGGAACCGAAGCCGACCTTGAAGAAGAACGTCGTCTCGCTTATGTTGGCATGACCCGCGCCATGCAAGACCTTTTCTTGTCTTACGCCCAGTCACGTTTTTCTTTCGGTGGGCGTAATTATTGCACCCCTTCACGATTTCTTTTAGAGCTCGGCTACAACCCTTACGGCTCTAATGCTTTTTCCGATGACCAATCTGATTTCGATTTCGACCCTTTCCCGCCCGATTTACCTATCTTTTCCTAACAAAAAGTGCTACAATAGGCAGAGTATGAGATTTCCTCATGTTAAATTGGATAAAACTTCTCTCATCTTGGGGTTTTTATGTCTCGGGCTGTTTTTGTTTGCCGTTGTCTCCTCTGTTTCCACAGCTTTTGCCAAAAACCCTCAATCTGATATCGAGGCCGTTTCTGAGTATCATTTTGTCACCATTCACGATGAAGGCAAAAAACTCACCATCAAAACTGATGCCCAGACCGTTGCCGATGCTCTAAAATATGCAAAAATCTCTTTTGACAATTCAGATATTATTGAGCCTGCTCTCGACACTAAAATCGATAGTGATAACTTCTTTATCAATATTTATCGCGCCCACCCACTGATTTTTATTGATGGCAAAACTTCAAAATATGTTATGACCCCCAGTCGCGACCCCAAGACTGCCGCCGAAAAAGCTGGGATTGCCATCTATGACGGAGACGAGATCCAACTTGTCAAAAATTCCCGTTTTCTCGAGGTTGGTTCTGCTACCATCTATCAAATCATTCGTCATGGCGGTCGCACCATCACCGTTGAAGTAGAAATTCCGTTCGAGGAAGAAATCGTTAAAGATTACACCATCGGTGTTGGCAACAGGGAAGTGCGTCAACTCGGCGAAGTCGGTACTAAAAAATCAGTTTATCAAGTTTCATATATTGATAACCAAGAGGTTTTGCGCCATTTCGTATCTGAAGAAATTACTAAACAGCCCGTCAAGCGTATTGTCGCCATTGGTGCCAGCCCCATCGAAATGAGACCACTCACAGCTGCTATGGGTCGCAACCGCTATACTGTCGGCAATATTGAACGTCAAGAAACTTTTTATGATCTTCCTATGCGTCTTGTGATGAAGAACAACTGTGGCGCTGGTGGCAAATACTCCGTGCGTGCTGACGGCGTTAAGATTGATCCAGATGGCTATGTGATTGTTGCTGCTAATCTTGATTATTATCCCCGTTGCTCCATTGTTGAAACTTCGCTCGGGCAAGGTAAAGTTTATGATACTGGGTCTTTTGCCCTAGAAAATCCCGAGCAATTCGATATCGCCACCGACTGGACCAACCGAAACGGGGTCTAATGAAAAACAACAAATCACTCGGTCAGCATTGGCTTAAAGACCGCAGTATTCTTGATTATATTGCCGCTAGCGCGGTTTCTGATAACCAAAATACCGTCTGTATTGAAATTGGGCCTGGTCTTGGTACCTTGACCAGCAGTTTATTTAAACATTTTCAACAGGTAATTACTATTGAGATTGATCCAAACCTTGCCACCAACCTTCCAAAGTCTTTCCCCGGTAAATCTCTTACCGTCATCAATCAAGATGTTTTGCAGCTTGAAAGCTTTTCCAGCCTGCTTTCTAGTCCGCAAACTCCATACTCTATAGTTGGCAACATCCCTTATTACATCACTTCGCCCATTATTAAAAAAATCTTAACTGATTCGACCTCTCCTCAAAAAATTGTCCTCTTAATCCAAAAAGAAGTTGCCGAACGGATTGCTGCTCCAGTTGGTAAACACACTGTTTTATCTCTGTTTGTACAAAATTATGCCACGGTTGAACTCGGTAGGGTTGTCTCGCGTAACCTCTTTACTCCACCACCCAAAGTTGATAGTCAAGTCTTGATTTTAACTCCTAAGCCCCCAGCCGTTTCAGCTGAGCTTTTCAGCTTTATCAAAATTTGTTTTTCCGCTCCTCGTAAAAAGCTGGTTGCTAATCTGTCTGCCGCTCTTAAAATCCCCAAAAACGATCTCAAGGCGCGCCTAGCAGAGATCAATCTTAATCCGGATGCTCGTCCTGCCGATTTGACACTCGAAAATTATCAAAATCTTAAAAAACTCTTGACAAACTAAATGCTTTTGGTTACTATAAGCATAAGCTGGTACGCTTCACAGGGGTTCCACTAACTTAGTGGAATGTGGAGATTACATTAAAACAAATAGCGGATTAAAACAAAACAATGTGCCCCAGGGTGGGCGCGCATCAGCGCGAAAAAGAGGTCAAAGTGACCTCTTTTTCATGCCGCTCTTGCTTTTCTTCTTTTGATTAGTATAATTAATAGGGAATGAGTACAAATTCAAATCAAAAACAAGACGATAAAGCATCATCCAATCAAGACCCGCCGCTCTATGTTTTTGCTCCAGAAAATCCTCCCGAGTCCGAAAGTCCTGAGTCAGAACCTCCGCGCCCCACTGGCAAAACTATTGCAGATATTGTAGTTGATTTTGAGCTCGCTAAACTTAAAAAAGAAGAAGCCAAACCTCCCAGTGCTGTTGTGACAAAAAAACGTTTTAACATTAAACTAGTAATTGCCCTGGCTTTGCTAGCGGCCCTAGCGGTTGGTGCCTTTTTTCTCATAAAAATTATCTTCCCCAATACCGATAAGGGCTCGGGTCTTGGCATTACTCAAAATCTTGAATGTACGTCTTCTAAGAACAGCGCCGAGCTACTTAATCTTGGCAATGCCCTTGACGCTGATAGTGCCCTGTCTGCTACTTATGATAATGGCAAACTACTTGATTTAAAATTAGTCTTTATCGCTAGTTTTGAAGACTCCGCTACTGCTAACATCTCTCTCAAAAAAGTTCGCTCAGACTACATTGATCGTTTTAAGGCCGCCAATCTTGCGACAGATCCTTTTGATAGTGAATACAGTCATAATGGTAATTTTATTAAAGTCACCCACTATGTTAGAGGCGAAAAACTTAATAAAAACACCGCTCCTGTTATACATCTGTCTTCTAACCAATATGGCGTGGTAATTTCCGATGCTAATACTGTTAAAAACACCTATGAACAGCTTGGCTACACTTGCGTAGCGAAATAAAGTATTATAAAATATATAATATGTCAAACATCTACCTAACTACGGCAATTCCTTACGTTAATGGCGATCCACATATTGGACACGCTCTTGACTATCTTTTGGGCGATACTTATGCCCGCTATCAGAAACTTTTAGGAAACAGTGTGCGTCTTCAAACTGGCACCGATGAGCATGGTAATAAAGTTTTTGCTAAAGCTGAAGCTTCTGGTTTAGATATTTCTGACTTCACTCGTCAAAGCTCTCAAAAGTTCCAAAAGCTTATTTCAAAACTCAACGTTGAGGCCACTGATTTTATCCGTACTACCGATCCTGATCATATTCACCGTTGCCAAGCTATCTGGCAAAAACTCGAAAACCATATTTATTCTGCTGATTATGTTGGTTGGTATTGCGAAGGCTGTGAGCGCTTCGTCACTCAGAAAGAATATGATGAAGACCAAGGGGCTTGTCAGGACCATCAATGTCGCTACAAAAAACTTGTTGAAAAAAACTATTATCTTCGGCTCGCTGATTTTAAAGACCGCATTCGCTCTGCCATTGAATCTGGCGAAATGCGTATCTTGCCAGAATTTCGCAAAAAAGAAATCTTAAATCTCTTAGATGACGCCCCAGATGTCTCAATTTCTCGTCCTAAAAAGCAGCTATCTTGGGGCATCCCCGTTCCAGGAGACGATTCTCAAGTCATGTATGTTTGGATGGATGCGCTCCCCAACTACATTACTGTTTTAGGCTATCCCGACCAAGACATTTCTGATTTTTGGCCTGCGGACGCACAATTTATTGGTAAGGATATTTTACGCTTCCATGCCATTCTTTGGCCAGCCATCTTGCTCGGACTTGATTTACCTCTTCCCAAAGTTATCCATTCTCACGGCTATGTTACTACTAATGGCCAAAAAATGTCTAAATCCGTTGGTAATGTCATTGATCCATTTGAAGCTATTAGTCGCCATGGCGTAGAAGCTTTTCGCTATTTTTTCCTGCGCCACATCGATACTTTTATTGATTCCGACTTCACTTGGGAAAAATTTGACACCACCTATAATAATGAGCTCGCTAATGATCTTGGTAATCTCATTCAAAGACTTGCCACGCTTGCTAATAAGAATCAAATTGCTGGCAGTCCAGACTTTTCTGCCAGGGAAGCAATCGTTTCAGATCAATCATATCTCGATTTAATGCAAAGTTTTGAATTCACCAAAGCTTTTGATTATGTTTGGGGACAAATTCAAGATATTAATAAACGTATTGATCTCGAAAAACCATGGGAACTTGCCAAAAATCGTCAACAGAATCAACTCTCGAGCTGCCTCTCAAATCTCAATCAATCGCTTTTGCATGTTGGCGCATTATTATTGCCATTTTTACCAAATACTGCGCACACCATTATCGATACTTTTACTGCCAAAACAATCATTCCACCCTCCAGCCCCCTTTTCCCTAAAACTACCAATTAGCTTTTTTTAACCAATATTTTTTGCCACCCAAAATATCGTAAGTCACCATCTCGTATTTTTTTAGTAGTGGTGTTTTTTCTATTCCTGCCTCACCAAAATATGCCGCTGTCAGTATTGGATTTTTTTCACAGACTTCATCTAATAAATAATTCAGTGTCGGCTTCTCTACGCCCAGCACATTATATAAAGTATTATTCAGACAATTTGGTGTGGTAGTTGGCAAATCTTTTGGTGCATCTGTTAGCTCAAAATTAGCATAAATAAAATATGGCATAAGGCGCGACAATTGGAAAACCTCTTTCTGCTCACTTTCCGCTAGTTCCGAAAACACTCCAGGACTATGATCTCCAAAAAACAACACCACAGTTTTTTCATCCGACTCATCAAGCTTTTGTATAAACTCCCCCAAATACTTATCTGAATAATGCAGCCCCTCAAAATACGTCTCGATTTTTTCTGCCGATTCCTTTTCCTCCTCGTCTGCATAGTCTATTTTGAAATGTCGCTCTCCGCCATATAATTCTTGATGGTATGGCGTATGGTTTTGCATAGTAATTAGCGCCACCAACTGCTTCTCTTTGTTTGAATTCAGAACCTTTAGCACCTCGTCATAAGAAGCTTGATCATTTAAGTATTCCGATCCTGGGTCCGTATTTCCGCCCATTTCTTGACTAGTAATAAAATGCTCGAACCCCAGATGTTTAAGCGAGATATTACGCTTGTACATTCCGCCAAAATAAGCATGGATAGCCGTAGTCTCGTAGTTGTGCGCTTTTGTCCAAGTGGCAATCGATGGCACTGCCCCTGCTTTAGGAATTAGGTTTGTGTATGGCACCGTGTTGGTCCAATAACTCGTCATACCAGTTAACGCTTCAAATTCAATATTTGCCGTCCCCCCACCATAATCCAGTGAATACATTTGTCCACTAGGATACTGTTTTAGCATTTTGTGCAAATTCGGTGTTATGTTTTTATCTTTTATGTTAGGGTAAAATTCAGCAACAGTATCAGGGTTTATAAAAGACTCGTTCAAGACTATAACGATGTTATAGTCCGCGTCTTTTAAGGTTGGCTTTTTTTCTTGATTGCTTTTTTGCAGATATTCTTGCGCGATTTTTTTGATAGATTCTTCATGATATTTTTTTGGTTCCTGCATCTCAAATTTACTCCAGTTGTACAAAAACCCTATCAAAAAACCATTCTCGCGATAATTTCGCTCCTGATTCCAAGCCGTGAAAGTTGTCTTTAGCCAGTCGACATATTTGTATTTTGACCCATCATGATTAATAATGAAATTTGTAGAAGCCAGTAGCAATATTATACCTCCTACTCCCACTAAAACTCTCGGCAGAATTACATGTTTTTTATACCACTTTTCTGACAATAAATATGGTGCCGGAATAAAGATTTTTCGAGTTAATCTATTTAAAATCCAGGCCAGTGCCAATACCAATAAAACACTTGCCGCTAGGATGATTATGCTGTTCGCATCAACGAATTTTGATAAGCTTTTCACTTCTGTTGCTATCTGAAAATCTTCTGGTAATAGCGGAGTCATGCGCGCAGATAACTTATTTTCGTTTATGTAAGAAATGACCAGCACTACTGTGCTCATCAATCCAATTGTTATCCATGGACGCCATATTACCGCATAAACTATTAGTAATAAAAAAAACATAATTAGCGCATTAAACAAGAAGACTTCCTTCCGCCCGAAGACAAACTCCCAAGTTTGATCAAAATTATTAAAAAAGTAGCGAAATTCTAACAGCCAAGTCAAAACAACTGCAGAGGCAGCGAGCAATATTACAGACAACAGAAAACGCTTTAACAGATGCAGGTGCCGCACCCGATTTATCTTAGACATAAACTAATTTTAACATATTTTCATGAAAAAAGAGCGCCCCACCCGACGCTCTTTTGTCTGATTACTCTTTAATCTTTTCTTCGCTGAGAACTGAAGAAAAATCCGACAGGAAGAATCCGAGAACTCCACCAATCATCGGGAAGATAATATAGGTTACCAGTGCCACGATGATTCCTTGCAATAGCTCAACAAAAGAACCTTCGGTAGGGAAGATCTTATACATAATTGCTACGGCTGGGTTCAAAATGAAGTTTTCTGATAGGCCAGCATAGGAGCTAAATAATAGCGCTGCCATCACTGCTGTGATTAATCCGCCAGCTACCACTGCAGCAAACGTGAAAGATTTTTTCCTGTATTGCCAAGCCCTAGCAAAGAAAAAGCCAACCACTGTCGCGCCTATGAGTTCGATAATTGCGGTTGTCCAAAACATACCGTCCTCGATTTCGGCCATCTTCATTAACTCAATACCCCCTGACATAGCTGCCGCACCTTTATTAATAAATGCCCCAAGAGTCAGCATCGCAAACCACGCGCCAAGTAGCTGCACTACCATATACATCACGCCACGAATCAACGAAATGCGTCGTGTTGCCATCATACCAACGGTGATGAGCGGATTAAAATGTGCACCAGACAATTTATGGATTGCTACCACCACACCTAGGAACACGAAGAGGAAAATGATAATAAGATTCAGGTTGTAACCAACCGACAATAATAAAATTGAAATCAGCATCGTGCCAATCAGTTCACCAATCAAGGCGCCATAAAACTTTTTATCTTTAAAGATCGTCAAAATGTCCTCGGGCTGACTGTATTTTTTCGCAAAGAACTTCCTTACTCCGCTATCTTTTTTTGGCGTTGTAATTGCTTTCCTATTTACGATTTTTTCTTGCTTTTTGCCCACCGCCTTTTTTACTTTGACCGACTTGCGCACCACCGCTTTTTGCGTTGCGGTTTTTGCTGAGCTAGTCTTAGCTTTGGTAGAAGTCTTGGCTTTCGCTGCAGGCTTCTTTGGCGTTTTTGTTGCCATTCTAACCTCCTTAATTGATATTGCTTACATTATAGCACACCATGTTATAATTGTAAGTATTAAAATTAAACCAAAAGGATTAAAAGTGGGTATTCTAGTTTCAAAAGACGAAGACGAAAATTCAATTCTTCAAGAAAAAATTAACGCGGATTTGCGCGAACGTGTTCAATCGACCAACGAACCAACTGACAAAGATTTTGCCGAGACTTCTGACTATGTCGCCGACCTTCAAAAAACCGGTCGCTTTTCTTGGATTTGGATTGTGTTGATTATTCTGGCTCTCATTTCGCTTGTCTTTCTCATTCTTCTATAAGGTGTTAAAATAGTTCTATGACAATTATTGATCAATTAAAAGCTGAGCTTAAAAACCTGAACGCGGAATATGCTAAAATCAAAAACTTGCCCGCTGGTGAGCGCAAAGCTTTTGGTGAGAAGCTCAACGCCAAAAAACAAGATATTTTAAATCGTCTTTCTGTTGCTGAACTTGCCGAGACATCCGTTGATGTTACGCCTATCGATCTCACTGCGCCATTTGCCCCCAACAGCTCTTCTGCCTCTCAAAAATTTGGCTCGAAACATCCGTTGATGGTTGAGCTCGATCGCGTAATCGACATTTATTCTCGTATGGGTTTTGATGTGGTTGAATCTTTTCAGCTCGACGACGAATTTCATATGTTCGAAGCGTTGAATTTTCCTGCCGACCATCCAGCACGTGATGGCTATGATACTTTCCGTACCACCGAAGGTTTTATTCCACCCGCTCACACCTCCACTATGCAACATCGCGTTTTGAAACAATATAAAAATCAGCTCGAACAGGGCGGACAAATTGCCGTTGTTATACCCGGCCGCGTTTTTCGTAACGAAGATGTTGATGCCACCCACGAACATACATTTTATCAATGCGAAGGTATTTTTGTCTCTAAAGACGCTACCATGGGGCAAATGCTTGGCGTCCTCAAAAACTTTTTTGAAACTTACTATGAGCAGGAGCTGAAAATCAAAACTCAACCCGGCTATTTTCCTTTTACTGAGCCATCCATTGAACTAATGATTGAAAAGCCTAAAAACCTCGGCGGAAAAGGTGACCGCTGGCTGGAAATGTTGGGCTGTGGTATGATTCATCCTCGCGTCTTAGAAATGGCTGGCATCGACCCTCAGAAATATAAAGGTTTTGCTTGGGGCGGCGGCATTGATCGCTTGGTAATGCTTAAATATCGCCTTGACGACATTCGTTATTTTGAATCTGCCAAACTTGATTTTTTGAAGGAGTTTTAACATGAAAATATCTTTAAATGCACTCAGAAAATATGTCGATATTAATATTCCAACCGAGCAACTGATTCAGCTGATTGGCGCACGCTTGGTCGAAGTTGAAAGCGTAGAAGATTTTTCTCAAAAATATCAAAATATCAAAATCGTGCGCGTGGTTACTTGCGAAGCCATTCCTGACACCCATCTTCACCTCTGCCAAATTGATACTGGCGCCGATAAAGTTCAAGTTGTTTGTGGCGCCCCCAACGTTCATACTGACATGTTGGCGGTCTGGCTTGCTCCTGGCTGTATTCTCCCCAGCACTTTTGGTGGCGAGAATCTCAAGCTCGACGTACGCAAACTACGTGGTTATGAATCGCATGGTATGCTTGCCGCCGTCGATGAGTTGGGCTTTAATGCTGAGCACAATACCATCATCGAAATCGCCCCAGATTTTGCCAAACCCGGCGATGATTTTGCTGAACTTTTTGATTTAAACGATATTATTCTCGACATCGAAAATAAATCACTCACCCACCGCCCCGATTGTTTTGGCATTATTGGTTTTGCTCGTGAAGTCGCTGGTATTTTAGGCCAAAAATTCACCGAGCCTGAACTCATCACTCGCGAATCCGTTTTTCCAGACGGTTTTTTCCAAGAAACCGCCACGGGTCTTGTTAGTCACGATTGCCCCATTTCTGTTGAAATCCCTGATTCCTCGCTTTGCCCTCGTTATTCTGCCGCTATCATCGAGATTAATCCTACTCCCGCCAGCCCTTTCCTCACTCAGGAAAAGATGTTCCTTTATAAATTTGGCATGCGCCCCGTTTCTGATCTTGTCGATATTACCAACATCATTATGCTCACCACTGGTCAGCCTCTCCACGCTTTTGATTATGACAAGTTTCTTGCCGTCGATTCAGCCCAAAAAATTATTGTACGCACCGCCAAGAAAGGGGAATCGCTTACTCTACTGGACGGTAAAACCATTACTTGCGACGAAAACGACATTTTGATTACTAATAATAATACTCCTATCGCTCTTGCTGGCGCCATGGGTGGCCAAAATACCGCCATTGATTCTTCTACCAAGCGTATTTTGCTCGAATCCGCCACTTTTTCTCTTTACCATCTGCGCAAAACTCAAATGGCCCACGGGCTTTTCTCTGAAGCTATCACCCGTTTTACCAAAGGCCAACCGCCAGCTCAAACTTATCCTGCTCTTGCCGAAGCTACCCGTCAAATAAACGGCCAAATTCTTGCCGCCATCGATTTTTATCCCAATCCCGAGCCTAACCCAGCCATCACCATCACCACCTCCGAAATCAACAGCCTGCTCGGCACTAACTATTCCACCGCCGAAATCGTCAAAGCTCTGGATAACGTCAATTTTGACATCGGCCAGCCTGTTCCCGACCAACTCTTGATTCGCGCACTTGGCTGGCGTACCGATATCAAGATCAAAGAAGACGTCATCGAAGAAGTCGGCCGCTTGCTGGGTTATGACAACATAAAAATCGATTATCCTGCTCGTCCGTTCATCGGTGCCAAAATCAGCCCGATACTGAAGCTCAAAACCACACTGCGCAACCTTCTTTCTGATCGCCTTGCCGCCCACGAAGTTCTCACCTACTCTTTTGTGAGTAAAAAACTTTTGCAGGATGTCGGCCAAAATCCCGGCGACCATTATGAAATCGCCAACTCCATTTCCCCTGATCTCCAATGTTTCCGTTCCAAAATTACCCCCTCGCTTATCAGTAAGATTCGCAAAAACCTTAAATCTGGTCACTCCGACTTCTCTCTTTACGAAATCAACCAAGTTTCCGCTAAAAATCTTGGTCTCACTCCAGATCAAACCCCTCTCACCAAAAATCACCTCGCCATCACCACTTTTGGCGACTATTATTCCATTAAATCCACCATCACCGCCCTCTTTTCCGCCCTCGGCCTTGATATTACCATCAAGCCTTTTAACGACCCCACTTCCCCCTACATCGAACCCCTGCACGCTGCCAACCTTTATCTCGGCGACCAATTTATTGGCTCGATGGGCGAAGTGCGCGCCTCTGTTCTCTCAAAATTTAAACTCAGCCCCAATATCGCCGTTGCCGAAATCGACCTTGAAGCTCTTATCAATCAGCCCACTTCCACCACTCGCCCCATTCGCCTCAGCCGTTTTCCCTCGGTCTCTCGTGACATCACCATTAAATCCGCCGCCAATCTTCCACATAGCGACCTGCTTTCCGCGCTCACCTCTGTTCTTGAGGCTCAAAACCTCATTTTCAAAGTCTCTCCCGTCTCGATTTATCAACCCGATTCCGGCTCTTCCACCAAAAACACTTCTTTCCGCCTCATTTTCTCCAGCCCTGACAAAACTCTCTCTTCCTCTGAAATCTCTGCTATAATAGATCAAATAACTGCAAATATTCACGCTCTTAGTGCTGAAATAATCTAATTCTGGAGGAAATATGGACGAAAGTATGTTAAAAACTAGCTGGAAACAGCGCTTGGCAATCGCCATTATTGCCGCAATTATGCTCGGTGCCACTATTATTAGTTATATTTTCATTATTCTCAATAAAACTCCTAGCACCACCTCTGAAAGTAGCATTGATCAAGAGCTGATTAGCCGTCTCAGTCAAGAGCAAGCTGTCCTCAGCGCTCAGGTTAATACTGAGAGCGCCAACTTCTCCAAGCAATATTTTGACGAATTTCTCTCTTACAAAACTAATGTCAAGGCCTACAACGCAGCCACCGTCGATGGTGGCGGCGTCGAGTCTAAAGATCTCAAAATCGGTTCTGGTGCCGAACTTTCCGAAACTAGCACCGATTATTTCGCTTACTACGTCGGCTGGTGCGCCAATGAAGAAGTTTTTGATACCTCTTTCAATAATTTTGAAAACCCCACCGCTCTCAAAGCTCCCCTTGACGGTGCTACACCCTTTATCGAAGGTTGGACACAAGGGGTGATTGGTATGCGTATCGGTGGCGTCCGCGAAATTTCTATCCCTGGTGAGCTGGCCTACGGCGAAACTCAAGAAATCTGTGGTGGCTTCAACTCGCCCCTTAAATTTATCATTATGGCCGTCGAAAAAACCGAACCCCTTGCCACCCTAATCTCCGATCTCGACACCGCCAACCTTCGGCTCCAATATGCCCAATACGGCCTCGACTACGACCAATTTATTAACCAGGGAACTACCGAATAATGCTCGACCTCGCCATCATTGGTTCTGGTCCCGCCGCTCTCACTGCCGCCATTTACGCCGCTCGTGCTGGCCTCTCTGTTACCGTCTTCGAACGTGGCCAAATTGGCGGACTTTTGAACGAAATTTCCCACCTTGCTAACTTTCCTGGTTTTGACGGTCCTGGCGCCGAATTTGCCACTATTCTCAAAGAGCAAGCCACCTCTGTTGGCGCCAAAATTACCTACGGCGAATGTACTAAAATCACCCCTGATGGGCAAAACTTTTCTCTGGTTATTGACGAAGAGCCAGTTTCTGCTCGCTCTGTGCTTGTCGCCACCGGCTCCGAGCCCAAAAGACTCAGTTTTTCACTTTCCGCCCCTGTTTCATATTGCGCCATCTGCGACGCCCCACTGTACGCCGGCAAAAACATCGCCGTGGTTGGTGGCGGTAACTCCGCCGTGGGCGAATCTCTCCATCTTGCCGATCTCGCCTCCCACCTTACAATTTTCAGCGATTCTGCCCTCCAAGCCGAAGCCGTGCGCCTCGACGATCTCAGATCACGCCCCAATGTCACCATCCACGAGCATCACGCCCCTAACAGGGAAGAACTCGAAGCTTTTGATGGCGTTTTTGTCTTTATTGGCAAACTTCCTGCCACCGCTTTTCTTCCCACCTCTGTTCTTGACCCTGATGGTTATATTTTAACCGATGCTAATCAAATGACTTCTACCCCTGGGATTTTTGCCGCTGGCGATGTGTGTGCCGGCTCTACCAAACAGGCAATCACTGCCGCCGCCGATGGTGCCAACGCTGCAATCTCCATCCAAAACTACCTAAAAGCATAAACACTATTGACAAAAAACACAATCTGTGCTACAATAGATAATGAATTG
>CAYFRK010000005.1:0-19811 GCA_964345645.1 uncultured Candidatus Saccharibacteria bacterium | reverse complement strand
AGCATAAACACTATTGACAAAAAACACAATCTGTGCTACAATAGATAATGAATTGGCATTTATGTCAATTTGTACATTATAAAAAAAGGAGGGAGATTTTATGTCTCCTAGGATTGGTATTGTTGAAGGCTTATGTCAGCACCTAAAAGCTGCTCCTGCCTGGTTTTGGTGGGGTGTAGTCTTGGGAGTAGCGATGGTAATCATTGCTTTCCCCCTGAGTATTTTCTATGAAAATCTCATTAAGAAAGCTAAAAACCATCAGTTTACTATTGGTCATCGTTGCCTGGTTTTACACACAAAAACCATGTTAGTAGACCTGCGTCCTGTTTTTGCGGGACTGATGGCTACTATCATGACTGGATTCCTGGCGATAATTGCCCACAAGGGATCCGGGCAAGCCCTTGCCCAATTCCTTGATAAGTATGGAGAGCTGAGCAGCTTCGTTTCAGTTCTCGTAGTGGGCTTTATCATTCTATGTTTCATAATATATGGATTTTTACTATTCTATATTATGAAAATGAAAACCCAACTAGAAAATGACCGTTAAGAGGGGAACGGTCAGCAGTAACAATCCCCTCCTCACCCACCTCAAAAGAGGTGGGTTTTTCTTATGCTTGATACTTTTCTCTCTAAAACTGCTATAATAAAGCTATGTCACAAACCTTTTTATTTTATGACCTCGAAACTTCCGGCAAAAGCCCCAGCGAGGATCGCATTATGCAATTTGCCGCCCAGCGCACCAATCTTGATCTAGAACCCCTTGGCGACCCCATCAATCTCACCGTTCGACTCTCTGATGACACTCTCCCCTCCCCTGAGGCCACCGCCATCACTGGTATTACACCTCAATTCACTCAAGAAAATGGCATTTCTGAAGCTGAATTTTGCCAAAAGATCACCACCGAGATTTTTACTCCTGACACCATTGCTGTCGGTTTCAACAATATTCATTTTGATGACGAAATGTTGCGCTACACTCTCTGGCGTAATTTCCACGACCCCTATGAATGGCAGTGGAAAGACGGTCGCAGCCGCTGGGATATTTTAGATGTCGCTCGCATGACGCGCGCTCTGCGTCCAAAGGGGATTGAGTGGCCGTTCGACGCCGATGGCAACCCTGTTAATCGGCTTACCGCCATCACCACTGCTAACCAGATCGAACACACCCACGCTCACGATGCCCTGGCAGATGTTTTTGCCACCATCGCTGTTGCTAAATTGCTCAAAACCGCCCAACCCCAACTTTTCCAATATCTTTTTACTTTGCGCGACAAAAATGCCGTCAAAAAACTGGTTAATCTCGATCACAAACGACCCTTTGTTTATACCTCTGGTCGCTATGGTAAAGAGCATAATTTTACCACCGTCGCCTTCCCTCTTTCTGCCGTCAAAAACGGCAACATTTTGGTTTTTGATCTGCGCCACAATATCGACGAAATTCTAAAAGATAAAGAGCGCTTTGATGCTCTCGGCGAACGCCCCGATTCCACCGTCAAAACTCTCGCCCCTAATCGCTGTCCTGCCGTGGCACCCCTTTCAGTGCTCGAAAAAGATGATGGTTGGCAAAAGATTGGTCTTGAATCCGCTCAAGTTGAAAAAAATCTCCAAGCCCTGCTTGATCATCCCGAGGTTGCCGAACAACTGCGCACCCGTGCCGAACAGCCTTACGAAGAGCCTGAGCCAGCGAACCCTGCCGAGCTTGCCTATCGCGAGTTTAATGTCGAAAAGCAACTTTATCAGAGTTTCATACCTGATGCCGATCGCCCCCTTTGCCGCCAAATTCAGCAAGCTGACGCCGATACCCTTGCCGACTTGCACCCCAATTTCACCGATGAACGTTTGGCGCCCCTGCTTCTGCGCTATAAAGCCAAAAACTTCCCTTCTTCCCTCAGCGAGTCTGAGCAAAAAGACTGGGAAACTTACCGCCGCGCTCGTCTCACCCATCAAGCACCTCGTTTTGTCGCTGAACTGCAAGCGCAGGCCGAACAGGGCATGGACGATTTCCTGCTCGAAGAGCTCAAACTTTGGTTTGAATCTTTGCAAAGCCCGGACTACTAGTCTGGACTTTTTGCCACTTTTCGCGTATAATATACGCGTTTATGAAAAGTGACTTTATTAAAATTCGTGGCGCGCGCCAGCATAATTTGAAAAATATCGATGTCGATATTCCCCGCGATCAACTGGTTGTCGTCACTGGCCTTTCGGGCTCTGGCAAGTCCAGTCTGGCTTTTGATACGATTTATGCCGAGGGTCAGCGTCGCTATGTTGAAAGTCTTTCTAGTTATGCTCGTATGTTTCTGGGCGTGATGGACAAGCCCGACGTTGATTCCATTTCTGGTCTCTCGCCCGCCATTTCTATCGACCAAAAATCCACCAGCCGCAACCCTCGTTCCACCGTCGCCACCGTCACCGAAGTCTATGATTATCTCCGTCTGCTGTTTGCTCGTGTCGGCGTGCCGCATTGTCCCATTTGTCACCGCGAAGTTAGTCGCCGCTCCACCGAAGATATCGTTAATGAAATTATGAAATTACCACTCGGCTCCAAGCTTATGTTGCTCGCCCCCATTGTTCAGCGAAAAAAAGGTGAATTTTTGCATATTTCTGAACAGTATCAGGCTAAAGGTTTTTCTCGGGTACGCGTTGATGGTATTATCTACGCCTTAGACGAATTTCCTGAACTCGCCAAGCAAGAACGTCACGATATTGAAATTGTCGTGGATCGTTTTATCTTGTCGCCCGATTTGCTTTCGCGCATTTCTACTTCCACTGAACAGGCCTTAGAGCTAGGGCAAGGCATTATCAAGCTACTCAAAATCAACGATTCCACCACCGCCATCAACGACAGGTCCATCAGCCAGAAAAACAGTGAAGTTCTAACTTTTTCGCAGCGCTATGCCTGTGATTTGCACCCAGACGAGCTCATTCCTGAACTCGAACCTCGCCTGTTCTCTTTTAACGCCCCTGAAGGTGCCTGCCCCGTTTGTACTGGCTTGGGTAGTCGCATGGAAATCGATCCCAAACTCGTTTTAAATCCCAATCTCACCATCGCCGAAGGTGGCATCCGTCCATTTAATCGTATTTCCTATGATTCTTACTGGCTCAAACGCCTTACTGGTGTCGGCAACCGTCATGGTTTTTCTATCCACACCCCCATTCGCGACCTTTCTGAAGATGCTATCCACAAAATTCTTTACGGCACTGGTGACGAAAAATATCAAGTCAAAATTTCTGGTCGTGGTAAATATGCCGAAGGTGCGGTTTATCAAACTGTTTATGAGGGGGTGATTCCTAATCTCGAAAAACGCTATCATAATCCCGACATTTCAGACTTTATGCGTCGCGATATTGAGCGTTTTATGCGTGTGCGCGAGTGCCAAGCTTGCCACGGTGCGCGCCTCAAGCCAGCAGTATTGGCGGTTACTATCAACGATTTGAATATTATGGATATCTGTAATCTTGATGTGGATGCTACTATGCGAGCCCTCAATCAAGACTTGCCGTTTTCCCCCTCCGACAAGCTGATCGCCGCTCCAATCTTAAAAGAAATTCGCGAGCGGGTGAAGTTTATGCAGGACGTTGGACTGGGCTATCTTGAACTCAGTCGCGCCGCTAACACTCTTTCGGGTGGCGAAGCGCAACGTATTCGCCTTGCTACGCAAATTGGTTCTGGTCTGCAGGGCGTGCTTTATGTGCTTGATGAACCATCAATCGGCCTACATCAATGCGACAATAACAAGCTAATCTCTACCTTAAAACACCTACGCGATCTCAAAAATACCGTTCTTGTAGTCGAACACGATGAAGAAACTATGTTGCAAAGTGATTACATTATCGATATTGGGCCAGGCGCAGGGAATTATGGTGGCGAACTGGTCGCTGTGGGCACGCCAGCGGAAATTATTAAGAATCCCAAGTCCATCACTGGCCAATATCTCTCTGGCAAAAAAACTATTCCCGTCCCCACCAAACGTCGCAAACCCAAAAATCAGCAGGAAATCGTGGTCCGGGGCGCGCGCGAGAATAATCTCAAAAACATCGACGCTCATTTCCCTCTTGGTGTTATAACTGTGGTTTCTGGTGTTTCGGGCTCTGGCAAATCCACGCTCGTTAATAACATCCTTGCCAACGAATTGCAAGCACGTCTTCACCGCGCCCAAACTGTTTCTGGTCTGCACGATCGCATCGATGGCATCGAACACATCAACAAAATTATCGTCATCGATCAATCCCCTATTGGTCGCACCCCGCGCTCTAATCCCGCCACCTATACTGGCGTTTTTAATCAAATTCGCGAACTGTTTGCCAAGCAACCTGAAGCCGAAGTGCGCGGTTACAAAGCCGGCCGCTTTTCTTTCAATGTCAAAGGCGGGCGATGCGAAAACTGCCAAGGCGATGGTGTGAATAAAATTGAAATGCATTTTTTGCCTGATGTTTATGTTACCTGTCCGGCTTGTCTTGGCAAACGCTACAATCGCGAAGCTCTTGAGATTAAATACAAAGGTAAAACCATTGCCGATGTGCTGGATATGACCATCGACGAAGCCGTGGAATTTTTCGCTAACATTCCGCCCATCGCTACTAAGCTCCAAACTATCAAAGACGTCGGTCTTGGTTATATTCACCTCGGTCAGCCTGCCACTACTTTCTCGGGTGGCGAAGCTCAGCGCATCAAGCTCGCTACCGAGCTTGCTCGTCGTTCCACTGGTAAAACCCTCTATATTCTTGACGAACCTACTACTGGCCTTCATAGCGACGACGTCAAACGTCTGCTCACTATCTTGAACAAACTGGTTGATGGCGGCAATTCCATGATCGTTATCGAACACAATCTCCACGTCATTAAATCTGCCGACTGGGTGATTGATATGGGTCCCGAAGGTGGTCAAAACGGCGGCCAGATCGTTGCCACCGGTACGCCTGAACAGCTTGCCAAATCCGCCACCACCCCCACCGGGCAATATCTTCGCAAAGTACTGGGGAGATGACTTGTCTTTCTCGTCAAAATAAGGTAAAATAAAGAAAAAGAAGGAAAATAACTATGTCTGAAAATCAACTCAAGCTCGAAAAACGTACCGTTACTGGCAAAAAAGTCAAAAATTTGCGCTCTAGTGGTTTAATTCCCTCCGTGATTTACGGTGGAAAAATCGAAAACATTTTAACTCAGTCTCCATATCTCGAAACTGAGAAGGCCTTAGGTGTCGTGGGCTATCACTCCCCAATCACACTTCTGATTGGCGACAAAAAGCAACTCGCCATGGTTAAAGCCGTCACTTTTGACCCTGTAACGCGCCGCATCACCAGCATCGACTTTCATGCCGTTTCGGCCACCGAAGCTGTTGAGGCTACTTCGCCAATCGTCATTATCAATTTCGAAACTTCCGAAGCCAACAAAAAACATTTTGCTTTGCTTCAGGTGCTCGAAGATATTGTTGTTAAAGCCAAACCTGCTGATCTTCCTAAAGAGCTCACTATCGACGCCACTCACCTGACTGAACTTGACGACAAAATTACCATCGCCGACATTACTTTGCCTAGCGGTGTTGAATTTGCCGATAAAGAACTTGACCCCACCACGGTTATCGCCAGCCTTTACGATCCTGCTGCTGAAGCTGCCGCTCGTGAAGCCGAAATTGCCGCTGCTGAGGCCGCCGCTGAAGAAGCTGAAGCCACTGAAGAAACTGAAGCAGCACCTGCTGAAGGCGCTGATGAAT
Source organism: uncultured Candidatus Saccharibacteria bacterium (assembly GCA_964345645.1). Taxonomy (GTDB): domain Bacteria; phylum Patescibacteriota; class Saccharimonadia; order Saccharimonadales; family Saccharimonadaceae; genus Nanosyncoccus. The sequence continues at coordinate 14,100 of CAYFRK010000005.1, read as the reverse complement.
CTCAGCCTACTGAAGGGTCCGCAGAGAACACCGAAGCATAAACTTGACAAAAATCACCAAGTGTGCTATAATGGAAGTATTGCTTAATTTTGATGCTTAATCAAAGCTTCAACATTCTTCTCTAATCTACTCCTGAACGCCTTTTGTGCATTTTCGACATTTTCTGCTTGCCCCATCCATGCCTCCAGGGCAGGATCTTGCAGGGCTCTGGCAAACGAAAAAGTCACCGGCCACGGGAACGGTCCATTATTGGTGACTGCTTGCAAATTTTCTGTCGCTTGTTCTGGGCTTTGTCCGCCACTCAAAAACACCACACCCGCCAATTCTGCCGGTACATGTTGTCGCAGAACTTCTGCCGTTGCTCTCCCCACCTCTCCCGCCGTTGATGGGGTCGCAAATTGTTTTCCCGCCAGCACCATATTGCATTTCAAAACACAGGCCTCGAGTCGCACATGTTTTGCCTTGAGCGCCTCAAACAAGGCATCTAAAATTCTACCCGTCACTAATGCACAATGTTGCAAAGAATAGTCGCCATCATACACCACCTCTGGCTCAACAATCGGCACAAGCTGTTCCTGCTGGCAAGCCCAAGCATATTTTGCTAAAATCTCACAGTTGCGCGCCACGGCATTTTTTGTTGGCGTCATATCGGTAATTTCAAACGCCGCACGCCATTTAGCGAATCGGAGTCCCATTTCATAGTATTCGTGGAGCCTCTCTCTTAAGCCATCCAGTCCCTTAGTATATTGTTCCGTCGAATTTGGCAATTTTGCCAAACCCTCATCAACCTTAATCCCTGGTATAATTCCTTGATTCGTCAAAAAAGTGACAAAACTTTGTCCGTTGTCTGCTCGCTGTCTCGCCGTTTTGTCAAACAAAATCACGCCATTCACATAATCTTTTAATCCTGTCGTAGTTAGCAATAAATTACGATAATCTCTGCGGTGCGCTTCATCATCTGGGATACCTGCCGCTTCAAATTTTTTATGGATTGAGCCACCCGATTCATCTGCTGCCAAAATACCTTTTCCCGTTCCGACTAAACTTTTTGCCATCATCGCCAAGCCTTTTGCCTGATATTTTTCAACTTCCGCCATCTGTTTGAGTTTTTCAACATCCAGCGACTGCGTTAATGACGATTGATCGGCGTTGATTTTTGCCATCAAGAGAGCAATTTTGGCAGACTCCCCTCTAATCAGCGCCCCCAGTATTGATGCCGCTGCAATTGAATAAACCGTTAGATGGGTAGACATGTCAGCTTTTTCTAGATTCCAACTCACCGCCTCATCTCCAAGACTGAGCGTTTCTGGGGAGATTAAACACACCTCTTTCTGTTGATATTTTTCTGGCAAAGATTTTTCCGAAAAAATCACGCTCGCGTTTAACGCCAAATCTTGCGCGATCTTATCCGCGCCCTTTGTCAAATAAATCGCCAGTCGCGTCGTTTTTGCAATTGACATAAACGCATTAATATGTCGTGCTAAATCAGGGGTAATTGTGGCAGAACGATCAATAAACAGCCAATCTATCGGCTCTGTTGGTGCGCTCCATTTTGTTGGCACTCTCTCACTTGGCACAAAATAAGTAATTTTATCTTCGTTACACAAAATATAGCGATATCCTGAAGCTTCCCGCCCCAAACTTTCCCTGATTTCCCCCTTATCACAAACCAATTTTTCCCCCACAATATCCGCCTCTAGTCCAAAACGGGATAAAACCTCAAACGTCACCGCCGCTCCGCCATAAACACTGGTGCGACGATAATACGGATGAGAGGTGGCGTTAAATTCCAGATTCATCCATGGCGTCCCCTCCTCGTCAGTCTCAAAAACATTATGACGTTCATCTAATTTCAGATAAACATCTTTAATTACATTGCCAATAATTAAAATACTGCCCATAAGCAGTATTTTAACATAAACGCAATCGAGTCGCCAGTCTTAACGCACTTCAACGCGCACACGAGGCACAGATTTGCCAGAAAAATGCGTCTTTTTGGTTTTGACAAAAGTCACCACGCCATCTTTGGCAGCGTGAATAGTAAAATTGCGTGAAAGATAGGTACCGGGGCCAGCAATTTTCGTGGAGCCAGTTTGGCGCACCAAAACTTCGCCTGCTTTGACTTTTTGCCCACCAAAACGTTTGACGCCAAGGCGCTGACCAGCATTATTATGAATATTTTTCGCGGTTCCGCCCGCTTTTACTTTTGACATATTATTTCTTCCTTAATACTATTATTTCTCGAGCCACAACTTGCCCCTCGCGGTGATACAGCAAATCTTCTTGACTCACATTCTTAAATCTCACCAAATTATACCCCAAGCCCTCTATTTCGTCAAGAATATCCAGCCGCTCATAGTTATGATTGGGCCGTAGCCAAGCCGGTATTGCAATCACCACTGGCGTATCGGTCTTAATCTGTTTGCCGAGATTTTTCAAAAAGCCCAAAATAATCGCTCGACACTCTTGTTTTTCCGCTTTTAACTTCACTTCTGCTGGTGGTAAAGACATTGGTTTACCAAGATAAGTTTCGCATATTACCGCATCAATCGGTTTCGGCCATTGTAAAGTCGTGGCGTCACCCACAGCAACTTCAAATTCTTTAACACCTAGCCACCCCAAGTTCTTCTTGCTAAACTTCACCATTCGCTCGTTAATATCTGTGCCATAGACTCGGTAACCCATGAGCGCCGCTTCCTGTAAAACCACTCCCGTGCCACAGAACGGATCTAAAATTCGTGCCCCGTTTGCTAATTTTCCGCCCAAGTTAATCAAAATCTGTGCTAATTTTGGTGGCAACATCCCCACTTTTGCATCACGTGCTGGTCTCGCTTGGTCGCGCTGAGCATAGGCGGTGATATTTTGCACGCCGATCACTCGCCACCACTCTTTACCCTGCCTAATCAGTTCAATATGGTTATGCTTGCCGATTTGGTTATGATGTGAAGTTGCAGTTGAAAGTGCCGCAGTTTTATTGGGTAAAACTCGCACGCTGCGTCCGTGCCTTGTTAAAATCTTTTTCAGTCGCAGAGCTTCTTGCTGGACTTCTTTTGCCACCGCTCGCTCGCTATAATCCGAAATCCCCAATGTAATTTTTCCTTCGGGCAAATTTTGCAAATATTCCAGCGGTGCCACCGCTAATTTTTCCGCAATTTTTAGTGTGCCTCCCAAGCGGTCAATCTCAGGCTGCGTTTTGCTTTCAAATTGCGCCAAACCTTCAGCTACTTCTATTTTTTCCCCAAACTGAGCCTCAATTTCCGCTAGAGAAATCCCGACCTGTCGCCCCAAAACTGCTAAATATTTCATTTTTTTATTATACCATCAAAACTCATCCAAAATCCTTTTGCTCCATGCTATAATGAGTGATATTATGTCTCGAACCAAAAAATTTAAGCCCAGCTTTCGTACTATCCTGTCTATTCTTACAGTTTTTCTTGTAGCTTTTGTAGTTTGGCGTAACTGGGGCTATATCGTAGATTCTGTAGAATATATTTCTAGAACAAACATCTTTGTTTTATTGCTACTTATCCCCGAACAGCTTTTTATGTATTATTCTTGTGGCCAAATCTTTTTCTCCTATATGTCTCACAAAAAACATACTAAAAAGCTGAGCAGTGCCACTATGATGCGAGTGGCTTTGGAACTTAATTTTGTTAACCACGCTGTGCCAGCTGGTGGTTTTGGTGGGTTGGGCTACGTCACTTGGCGCCTCAAAGAGTTTGGCGTCACCCCTGGTCAGGCTAGTTTTATATATCTTCTGCGTTATGCAATCACCATTCTCGCCAATCAATTTCAGACCATTCTCGCCATTATCGTTATGGCATTTTCTCACTCCATCCCTGCCGGCGGTGCTTGGGTGATTTGGCTTTCCGTTCTCATGTGCTGTGGTATTATCGGTGTCATCGCTGTTATTATTGTTATTGCTAGTCGCCAACGTCACATTCAGCGTTTTTCAGATTTTATTTCTCGTTTTGTTAATCGAGTTGTTAAAATATTAACCTTTGGCCATAAAACCACTGTCTTGAAAGCCGAATCAGTTGTTAAATATTTCACGGACATTCACTACGACCTTATCACCGCCCGTAAAAATAAAAAGACTCTCATTCGCCCGTTTCTTTGGGGCGTAATTTATAGCTTTTTTGAAATTGCCACCTACTGGATTGTGGCTTGCAGCCTTGGCTTCCCTTGGATTCTTCCGCAAATCATGATCGGCGAAGCAGTTGGTTCGGTGCTTGGCGCCGTTGTCCCTTATGGCATTTATGAACTTGGGATGACTGGTATTATGGTCAGACTCGGTGTTGATTTATCCGTGGCTCTGCCAGTCGTTGTAATGACTCGCGTTATTGTGCTAGGTGGCACTATTGTCACCGGCTACGGCTTTTATCAATATGCCATCTCTAAAATCGGCAAAGATACACTTAAAGAGAGTGAGCCAACCGCATGACCGAACCGGTCAAGCTCACAGTTTCTGATTTTGTTGCTGTTTGTAATCAGACTTTAGATTTTTCTTTTGCTGGCATCACCGTCGAGGGGGAAGTTTCCAGTTTCAAAGTCAGTCAAGGCAAATGGGTCTTTTTTGATCTTAAAGATGAGACTTCTAGTATTTCTTGCTTTATGACTTTATATCAGATGTCTATGCCACTTGAAGATGGCATGAAGATTGTTGTTCAGGGTGTTCCAAAACTTACCAACTGGGGTAAATTTTCTTTCACCGTCCAAAAATATCTTCCAGTAGGCGCTGGCAATATTAAAAAAAGCTTCGAACTCTTAAAAGCCAAATTAGAAAAAGAAGGTCTTTTTGATCCTGCCAAAAAACGCCCACTCCCCCGCGATCTATCCAAAATTGGCGTGATTTCTTCAACCGATGCTGCCGGCTATTCTGATTTCATTAAAATTCTCAATGCGCGTTGGGGCGGACTAGAATTGACGGTGGCGCACACTCAAGTTCAAGGCCTAGGCGCCGCCGAGCAAATCATGCGTGCCTTGGCGTATTTCAATCAACGTGCCGAAGTCGAACTTATTGCCATCATCCGTGGCGGTGGCAGTGCTGACGATCTCGCGGTATTTAATGACGAAAATCTTACCCGCGCCATTGCCGCCAGTCGAATCCCGGTTATTACTGGTATTGGACATGAGCGAGACGAATCGCTAGCCGATCTCGCCGCTGATTTACGCGGCTCCACCCCTTCTAATGTTGCTGAAATGATCACTCGCGATAAATCTGCCGAAATCGCCCAGCTTCACACCAACATTAGCCGCCTCGGCCGACTTCTGTCAGAACGTCTAGATACCGCGGTTGACAACAATCGTGCTAGTATTGAAAACCTTACTCAAAAAATTTTTTCCGAAATCGATTATACGCTTCGCCATCTCGATCAAACCAAAAAAGTTTTATCTGCGGTTGATCCCGAAAAAGTTTTGAAGCAAGGCTACGCCATTTTAAGCGGCAAAATATCACCTGGAAACGTTGTAAAAATTACAACATTAAAACAAGAAATTAACGCGGAGGTTAAAAATGTCCAAAACCGAAAACACTAAACCAACCATTACTCAAAAAATTGACCAACTCAACCAGGCTGTAGAGTGGTTTTATAGCGATGATTTTTCACTTGAAAACGCCACAGAAAAATATCAGGCAGCCATCGCTCTTGCTACCGAAATCGAAAAAGACCTTAAAGACCTCAAAAACAAAATTACTGTTCTTGATCAAGATTTTACTAAAGCATAAAGTTTATGCTAAAATTAGAGCATGTATAACGATCCATATTCACCACAACTACCAAATCATCCTCCAACTGCACCTAATCCTGTTTCGTCTACTCCTGGACCTGATCCTTATCTTTCTTTTCGAGCTGACCGCACCACAAAAACCCGCATGCTCGCTCTCATTATTACGACCCTATTGTCCGTTGGCTTACTAATTGTTACGATTATTCTCGCTGCTCAGCTCCATGAAGCCAACGCGAATGTTGAGGGCAAAATCAGAGAAGCTGAGGCGCTCGCTGTTAATACCACCACCACCAGACTAGAGGCTAACTTTGCTAAGCGTGAAAAAGCTAATTATCGCCAATTCACTTCCCCCAGCGATTACGGAGAGCTTTCTTTTGAGTATTCCAAAACCTGGAGTCTCTATATTGCTCAGGACGCTTCTCGTGGTGGTGACTACGAAGCTTATTTTCACCCAGTAGAAGTACGCGCCATTTCTAACGCCAACGCTTATGCCCTGCGCGTGCGTATTCTCAACCAACCATTTGACACAGTTGCTAGCAGCTACGATTCACTTATCAAAGACGGTAAAGTTACGCTTTCTGTCCAAGAAATCAACGGCGAAACCGCCAACATTTATACCGGCACTATTTCAAATGATTTTTACGCCAAGGTTGCTCTGATTAAAATTCGCGACAAGACTGTCGTTCTGCGTACCGACTCTCAAGATTTCTTTGAAGATTTTGATCGCATTCTCTCGACTATCAAATACAATAAATAAAAATCTGCTATAATTACTAGTATGGAAAGCGAGGTGTCTAGTATTTTAGTGGCGGCGCACGAATTAAAAGCGCCCATGTCGCTGATTCGTCAACTCGCCTTTTCTCTTGATCTTGACGACCAAAACTCTGCCGAGTGCACTCGTTCGCAGATGATTGATGTTTCCGAGCGTGCCATCAAACAAATTAACGATCTCACCAAAATTGCCCATCTTTCTGGCGGTCTTTTCCAAATGGAGCCGGTCAGTGTGCGTGGTGTTTGTGACGAAGTTACCAAAGAACTCAGTTATCTTTTTCGCTTCAACCAACGTGATCTTCGCATCAAATACACCAATCAATCGCGCTTAGTCATCGCCAATCGTGAGCTTTTACACAGTGTAATTTATAACTTCTGTCTCAACGCCATGCATTATTCTGGCGAAGAAACCTTAAGCGAGCTCACTGTGCGCGATCGTCACGGCAAAGTGCGTGTCGGAGTGCGTGATTTTGGCCCCACTCTCCCCATGGATGTGTGGCGCGAAATGAAGCGTGGTTGGATCGAGAAGCCCGTTAGTATTGCCATGCGCCCAGGTAGTTCTGGACTTGGTCTTTATATTGCCTCCCGCTTTGCTCGTTTTATGAACGCCGAAGTTGGCGCTGTGCGTCATCGCGACGGCACCAGCTTTTTCGTCGAGCTTCCCGCTTCTAAACAAGCGAGCCTCTTCTCATGATTTTTATTATTGAAGACGATCGTATGATGGCTGAATGTATTAAAAAAGCCTGTGGCGAAACCCCTACTAAAATTTTTACCAATGCTATCGACGCCATGAACCATCTAGACAAAACTCCCCCCGATTTGATTTTTTTGGATATTTTATTGTCCGGCCCAGATGGCTTCACATTTTTAAACGAATTAATTTCTTATCACGATACCGCCCAGATCCCCGTCGTCATTATTTCTTCGCTCAATTTCGAAAACCAAGATTTGTCTATCTATGGAGTTGTTGGTATATTAAATAAGGACACTATGCGTCCGGAGGAGATTTCTCATTATGCCCAAAGATTTACGCACTAAAGCTTTTGTACTACGCCGTACTAATTACGGCGAAAGCGACCGTATCCTTAATTTTATCACTCCAGAAGGCAGAGTTTCTGCCATTGCTAAAGGCGTGCGCAAGGAAAAATCCAAACTTGCAGGTAATATTGAAATGTTTTGCCTGCTCGACGTGGTCGTTCATCAAGGTAAGAACGAATTTGGCGTCGTTACTAGCGCTAAAATGTTAGAATATTTTTCTCAAATCGTCTTGGATTTACCCAGCCTGGAGCTTGGTTCAATGATTCTCAAAAAAATCAACCGCCTTTCCGAATCGTCCGACAGTCCTGAACTTTTTTCTCTCACCGAACAGTGTCTGCGCACCATCAACGCAAAACACCCGCTGGATTTAATTGAAGCTTGGTTTTTGCTGAATTTTGCTCGTGTTAGTGGTGTTGAAGTCAATTTACACCGTGATACTGACGGTAAAAAGCTCGAACCCGACCAAACCTATGTCTGGGATGTGGCAGAAGAATCTCTCCGTCCGCAAATTGGCGGTAATATTGGCGCCAATGAAATTAAATTGATGCGCCTCATGCTTAGCTCCGACTTAGCGCTTGTCATTAATGTAAAAAATACCGACAGTATGTTGCCATCAATTTTATATATCGCTAAAGCTGTCAACAAAGCATGATATAATCGACTTATGGCAAAATTAGAAGATATTGTGAGTTTATGTAAGCGCCGCGGCTTTATTTTTCCCGGCTCCGACGTTTATGGGGGAATGGCAGGAACTTGGGATTTTGGCCCACTTGGCGTCGCCTTGAAGCACAACCTGATGCAGGCCTGGTGGCATTATTGGGTAGATAGTCGCGATGACATGTTCGGCATCGACGCTGCGATCTTAATGAGTCCCACAACTTGGCAAGCTTCTGGACATACTGAAACTTTTTCCGATCCGCTGATTGAATGCAAATCCTGCAAAAGTCGGTTTCGTGCGGATAAAATTGCCGACGTACCCGAAAATGTTACTACCGAAGAGTTTCACAATCAACACGCCAAATGTCCCAAGTGCGGTCAAGAAGATTGGACTGCTGTGCGCCAATTCAATATGATGTTTAGCACGCACGTTGGTCCAGTTGCGGATGAAGCCTCGCTCACTTACCTTCGCCCCGAAACCGCTCAGGGCATTTTTACCAATTATAAAAATGTAGTCGATTCGATTTATCCCGACATGCCTTTTGGTCTGGCGCAACAGGGAAAGGCTTTTCGCAACGAAATTTCTCCCCGTGATTTTATTTTTCGCGATCGCGAATGTGAGCAAATGGAAATTGAATATTTTGTTCATCCAGACACTTGGCAACAGCATTTTGACCAGCTTTTGGCTGATTGCCACGACTTTTTGGAAAATGTGGTTGGGCTTCCCAAAGAAAATATCCATGATATTGAAGTTTCGGCTGACGAACGCGCGCATTATAGCCAGCGCACCGTAGATATCAAATTTGATTATCCGATTGGTCGTGAAGAATTAATGGGTATTGCCTACCGTGGCGACTTTGATCTTAAAAACATTCAGCAAGCTTCCGGCAAAAGCATGGAATATCGCGATAAAAACACGGGCGAAGTCTTTCTTCCGCACGTCGTTGAGCCTTCGTTTGGTGTTGAGCGCCTGATTTTAGCACTACTAACTTCTGCTTATCAAGAAGAAAATTCCGCAGACGGCGGCCGCATTGTCTTAAAACTCCCTGCCCATCTTGCTCCCTATCGTTTCTGTGTTTCACCACTGTTAAAAAATAAACCTGAGCTAGTTGAGAAAGCTCGTGCCGTTTATCAAGCTCTCCGCAAAAAATATATCAACGTCGCATGGGATGATTCTGGCAACATCGGCAAACGCTACAAAAAACAAGACGAAATTGGCACGCCAAAATGCATTGTTATTGATTTTGAAACCCTCGAAAATGACACGGTCACTGTGCGTGACCGTGATACCACCCTGCAAACTCGCGTTAAAATTTCCGAACTCTAAGCTCGGTCGGATTCATTCCAGCGCTCAATCGAATCGGCGATGACTTTTTGCGCCTCCTCGACACCAAAGAACCCTTCAACTTTGGTTGAACCTGGTTTTTTTAAATCTTTATAGTGGCTAAAATGAAATTCAATTTGTTTGATTAATTGCTTCGGCAAATCTTCCAAGCTTTCATAGGCATCGCCATTATTGCGATCATCAGCAGGCACGCAAATTACTTTATCATCCACTTCGTCGCTATCCACGAATTTCATCACGCCCAAAATTTTTGCTTTCATCCAAATCCCCGTGGTGAGCGGTTGGTCAGTAATCATTAACACATCAAGCTCGTCACCATCTTCGTCGATGGTTTGTGGAATAAAGCCATAATTACAGGGCTTCGCAAACGCGATTGGTTCCACGCGATCCAGCATAAAACAAGCTCGCTCACGATCCCATTCAATTTTATGATTTGAACCCATCGGAATCTCAATTACCACATTGAGCTCCCCATTTTGGTAGTCACCTGGTGTCAAAACTTTATTAAAATCTGCCATAAAATCTCCTTTTTAGATATCTCTCATTATAACACATTCCCAACTCCCTGAAAAAATGCTAATATAGACATATGCGAAAAACCAAAAAATCTCAAGAAGTCGCCCGCTTCAACGTCAAACGAATCTTTTATTATTTTTGGCGCGCCCTTATGCGTCACAAAATCCGCACTTTCCTTATTTTACTACTCATTCCAATTTGGATTTTTATTATGAACATCTTGGTCCCACGCGGTACTAGCGTAATTATTGGTCAACTCTCCACTGGCGATTTTGAACTTAAAAACTACATCAACATCCTTTTATTCATTCTGATCCCCGTTGCCTTTAACGACCTGATTCTTATTCGTATCGTCGATTGGCTAGATTGGTCTCTCGACGCTAAAGGTGGTCAATATCTTTCAGGGCTTGCTTTTGAGGCCGTGATCAACCAATCTATGAATTTTCACAGCGATAATTTTTCTGGCTCTCTCACTTCTCAGGCCAACAAGCTTCCTAACGCTTTCATAAACCTTAAATCGCAGTTTTTCTGGGATATTTACCCACTTTTTCTTTCTTTTATTTTTGCCATCGTTGCCGCAAGTGTTGTTTGTTTGCCATTTGCTCTGATTCTTTTGGCTTTTGTGGTTGTTTTTATTTCTTTTGCCATCATCACTTTTTATAAAACCAAACATATTGATGCTGGTTTGGCTAGTGCCGAAAATAAACAAACCGGTGCGCTTGCCGACTCTATCACTAACGAACTAAGCGTCAAGGCTTATGCCCGCGAGCAATACGAAAGACGGCGCTTTCGTCGCGCTACCGAACACACCAAAGCTGCTACTTTTGCTGTGGCCAAAGTTTCAATGTGGCGCAATTTTTGTCTCAATATTTTTAGCCTTATTACCTCTGTCGCCATTTTGATTTTATTAATTATGAGTCATAATCTCTTTGGCCTTTCTATCGCCAATATCGTTTTTCTCTACTCACTTTCCACCAGCCTTTTATCGCGGGTTTGGCGTATTAACCCCATTCTCCACCGTATCAACCGCGCTCTTGGTGATGCCAAAGAAATGGTGGAAATTCTCGATATGCCTTACGCTATTGAAGACACCACCAATCGCTCGCTTAAAATTAAACAAGCCACCATCGAGTTTTCCCACATTGAGTTTCGCCACCAAGATACCCACGACGCTCTTTTTACCGACTTTTCTTTGACTATTCCTGCCGGCAAACGCATCGGTCTAATTGGGATTTCCGGCTCTGGTAAAACCACTCTCACCAAACTTCTTCTGCGTTTTGATGACGTTAGTGCTGGTGCCATTTATATCGATGGCCAAAATATTTGTGATGTCACTCAGAACTCACTTCGCCAAAATATCGCCTACGTTCCGCAAGAAGCCACCCTTTTTCACCGCTCCGTCCGTGACAACATTGCCTACGGCAAACCAGGTGCTTCGGAGCGGGAAATTACCCGCGCCGCCAAACTAGCCAACGCCGATGCTTTTGTTAAAGAATTACCCGACGGCTACAATACCTTAGTTGGCGAGCGTGGCGTCAAACTTTCGGGCGGCCAGCGTCAGCGCATTGCCATTGCGCGCGCGATTTTAAAAGACGCCCCAATTTTGGTGTTAGACGAGGCTACATCCGCACTGGATTCCGAGTCCGAAGCGCTCATTCAAGAAGCCCTCAATAACTTGATGAGGGGTCGCACTTCTGTGGTGATTGCACACCGCCTCTCCACGGTCGCTGGCCTTGACGAAATCATTGTGTTGGATGACGGCGAAATTATTGAACAGGGAACTCACCAAGAACTCCTTAAAAAGCAAGGCGCCTATCAAAAACTCTGGTCTCGCCAGTCTGGCGCTTTCTTAAAAGATGAGAATACTAAATAATGCATCTCTACCTCGACACCTCCACCCCCACCACCATCTTGAAGCTCGATGATAAGGTTTATCAATGGGATTCGGGTCGCGATCTTGCCGAAAAGCTTCATGCCTTTATTTTTGAAAAACTTCAAGCCGAGGGTAAAACTTGGCAAGACGTCACCAAAATCACCTTCACGAGCGGCCCTGGCTCTTTCACTGGCTTGCGTATTGGTGCCGCTGTCGTTAATACTCTTGCCAGCCAGTTGCAAACCCCCCTTTTTGACCATCATGGCAATCAGCATCAGGTGATTATTCCAGATTACGGACGCTCTGCCAACATCACTCCGCCCAAAAAGTAAAAAACTCGCAGAAAACCCTTGCTTTTTATTTAACTTATGCTTATAATAGGGACAGAGATTTGGACTCCTTTGGCTGTAGAAAGGAATTTTTTAATGCGTCTTAAAGATTTTTGGAGCTATCGGCTCACCAAAATAGGGATTTTGTTGGCTTTAATTGCCGCCGCCATCCCCACAACCTTATTCATTCACGCCCAGATTAAGCAGGCTAATGCTAAATCAGTCGGCCCTTGGGGTACCTGCTATGCTTCACTCGAGGATAATGGCGACTTAATAATTAGTGTTACCGAATCTGGTGCCACTTCATGTACATTGTCTGGCTCGCTAAAGCCCTTTCCTGATTGGCCAAACAATTCCAATATCCGGACAATCAGATTTAATAAGTCCGATGATTTTCTTATTCCAAATCAGTATTCTTATTACGCCCCTGAAGATTCGAGCTTTCTTTTTAGTAGTGGTGACACCGACGGGAACGTCAACAATAATCTGTGGTCTAACTGGACGGGCCTAAACGCCATCCTGCCTTCTGTCAACATTAATACTTCAAATACCACAAATATGGAAGCCATGTTTTATGGAGCCTCTTCGTTAACCAATAGCGGGATTAGTGACATTATTAATACTAGTAATTTTAGCACCGCAAACGTCACTAGTATGAAGCATATGTTTAGAAAAGTTTCCAGCGTTACAAATCTTGATCTTTCCAATTTTGATACTCGGAAAGTTGTAAGTATGGAGGAGATGTTTGCCGATATGACAAGCCTTCCATCCCTGGATCTTTCTAGTTTTAATACATCTAGCACTACAAGCATGAAAAACATGTTTTATAATATGCCAAATCTCAGAAAGATTACCTTTGGTTCAGCGTTCAACACTAGTAACGTTAATAATATGGATCAGATGTTTTTAACGCATTATGATTTTGATAATAAACAATTCCCAGAAGGTCAACTAGAAGAGCTTATTTTTAAAACCGGATTTACTCTTAAGGGCAATCATGGCCTCTTTGGTATATGGGTTAATCAAGACACTGGTGTTAGCTATGGTCAGGGTGATGATACTCAGGTTCCCGCCCAAACTTTGCCTGCCGGTAGATATATCAGGCAAATTGATGGCTTTACCGCTCTACACAACGGTGATTGCGCCTATAAAATCACTGACAATAATCTAGTCATTCGCCCTAAAAACTATCCTACACAGAGCACCTGTTCTCTTACTAGTTGGGAAGGAAACGGCACCAACCGTGACGGTTATATCCTTCACCCCGACTGGTGGGACAAACCTTGGGCTAATACTATTGCCGGTATTACAAGTGCTTCTGCTGAGGGGACTGTCCATTTAGCTGGGGATATACCATTTCTTTTCGCTGATATGGGCAATTTAACGTCGGTCAATCTGAGTAATTTTCAAACCAACAACGACTTGACCAGCTTATGGGGTATGTTTTGGGGTGCAGCTAACTTAACCTCTATTAATAATCTCTCTAATATAGTTATATCTAGGCGTGTCAATATCGCTCAAATGTTCGTTGATGTTTCTAGTCTGACTTCGCTTGATCTAAGCGGGTTTCATACTTATACAGCCGGCCTTCAGTCAGGCGATATGCACTCTTTGTTTTCTGGCATGACTAACCTGAACTCATTTACTGTTCCTAGCGATTTTCGATTTATTGCTTCTGGAGACCAAACCCCGCGACTCCCTGCCGGTACTTGGAAAAATGGCGATGCTGAATATACTGAAGAAACAATTCTCAACACTGCTATCCCAGCTGGCACTTATGATAAGCAGACTGGCGGCAGTGGCGGCGAAGTAGATCCTGAGCCGTATCCTATTGCTCGCCC
>CAYFRK010000004.1:0-54372 GCA_964345645.1 uncultured Candidatus Saccharibacteria bacterium | reverse complement strand
TTCTGGAGATTTTGAATGAGGTTGGCTATGGTAAAGGTTTTACCTGAACCAGTCACGCCAAGCAGGGTTTGCTCGCGAACGCCTTTTTTCAGATTAGTAGTAAGCTGGGCGATAGCTTGGGGCTGGTCGCCAGTGGGTTGGAACTTACTAATAAGATTGAATTTGGTCATAAACCTATTATAGCTAATATTTAGCACTAAAACGCAGTAAAACCATCGTAATAGTTGGTTTTGATCTTGGGGTGGCCAATTTTATTAGCGGCAGCGACAATGTCTTCAATGTTGTCGGTGAAACTATAGAGTTTGAGGTCGCTAGGTTTAATAAGTTTATTAGGAATTAATCTGGTGACGCAGAATTTTTCCAGCGGTCTCCAAAAATTTTTTCCAAACAGAAAGACCGGCATTCTGGGCATTTTTTCTTCTTGCATTAGGATAAGAATTTCGGAAAGTTCATCAAGTGTGCCTAAACCACCTGGGAAAAAGACATAGACTTTGGCGGACATATTGAGCATAACTTTGCGGGCAAAGAAGTATTTAAACTGCAGCATGTCGGTGAGGTAAGGGTTGGGATGTTGTTCGTGCGAAAGAGTGATGTTGAGGCCAATTGAGCGACCACCATATTCATAGGCGCCCTGATTGGCAGCTTCCATGATGCCAGGACCACCACCAGTAATCACGGCGTGGCCGTTTTGAGCCAGTAGTTGTCCTAGTTCGCGAGCTTTTTTACAATATTTATTACTTTGAGGCAGGCGGGCGGAGCCAAAAATTGTGACGCCTTGCGGAAAAGTGCGAACGATTTTTAGACCTTCACTTAAGTCTTTAGCATAGGCGGATGCGCGTTCTAAATCGGCAAGATTCAGCTCTTCGAGACTTTTATAATCAGTAAACATTATTTAACCTCCTGGACGGGCATGGGATGTAGGTCTTCCTGGCCTGTTAAAATGCCCTTTTTAGCGCCAATATGCGAAATCACAGACGTGGAGTTGGCGGCTCCAAAGATGAGAGAATCTCGGAAGGAATTACCGGCGATGAAGTGGGCAAGAAAACCAGCACCAAAAGCGTCGCCGGCACCAGTGGCATCTCTGACAGGAACGTCTTCATAAATACCGAGGCGATAAGTGGTTTTACCATCGGTGGCGATGGCGCCCATAGAAGCGTCGGTAATAATAACGGACTCAACGTAGTTTGATAATTTAGAAATGAGCTCAGAGAGGATTTCTCCAGGGACGATGGATGCAGCTTCGCGTTTATTAACGAGTAGAATATCAACTTCGCTGAGCAGACCCAAGAGCTTTTTGTTTTGCTCGAGCTCAAGTTTGCCTGGGTTAAACATGATTTTTGCGCCAATAGCGTGAGCTTTCTCGAAGAAGCGGAGCAGAGTGTCCATATCTCCGCCGATGCTAGTGACATAGAGCCAATCGGGTTGAATTAGGTCGAGATCTGATTCGTCAAAATTATTAAATTTAGAGGAAGCGCCACGGTGAGTCAAAATGGTGCGTTCGCCAGTTGTGGAATCTAGTAAAATAATTGAGCAGCCAGTTTTGAGACGGTTAGAAATACCAACATAGCTACTATCAATACCTTCGCGGTCGAGAGTTTGTAAAATGGCTTCGCCAGCCGGGTCGCGGGCAATATTGCCAATAAAAATGGTTTCGTGACCATGACGAGCAAAAGATGTGGCAGCGTTGGTGCCACCACCACCAACGTCGTAGGTGATGTTATCAATATTGACTTTACTGCCAATAACTAGTTGTCCGAAAATTGATTGGCCGGCGACGTGAGATGAAGTAAAATCATCGTGATCGGTGAGAATAATATCCTGCAGGGCCGAGCCGAGACAAACTACGCGCGCCATTAGAGTCTAACTCCAGTTTTATCAATTTCGAGATTCAACTCTTTAAACATTTCGGCAGCATTGGGGGCATGGCTGATGGCACTACCGACGTTAATTACATCAATGCCGCTGTGGGCTAGGGCGCGTACGTTGAGTAGGTTGGCACCGCCGTCCCAACCAATTTCGATGTTGGGATTGATAGAACGAATAATATCAACTTTTTCGGTTTGTAGGAGATCGGCCTTACCGCCTTGCAGACCAAGTTTGCCAGAAAAAATCATGGCGTGATCGGCGACGGCGAGATACTGTTTGGCGCGAGCGGAGCCAGGGTAAGTTTGTTGTAAAAAGGCTACGCCAGTTTTGATGCCGTTGGCTTTAAGTTGGTCGAAAACGGGCAATAAATCTTCACTGGCTTCACAGTGAAAAATACAGAGGGAGGGGTTAATTTTGATGAGACTGGGCAGGTGTTGAGATGGAGTGGAGACCATCATATGGACATTACAAAGGGTTTTTTCTTGGGGCCACCAAATATTTGATTCGTCGATGGTTTGATTTTGGGCAAATTCGCCATCAGTAATATCAATTTGAATGCGCTTGGCGAAGCCATTATAGACTTCGATATAACGACGGAATTGACTAATGTCTGTGGCGAGAATAGCAGGAACAATAACAGCCATTAAAACTCCTCGTCGAGACGATTATTTCTTCGAATCAGGCGGTCTTCATTTTGAAAAGCGGTTGTTAGAAAGACGGACAGGGCTTTTTGAATGTCTGGGTCGGACTGGAAATCGGCGGCAAAACAGATAATGTTGGCATTATTGTGCTCTCTGCCGAGCTTTGCAAGTTCGGGAGTAAAGCCGATGATTGCTCGAATACCTTTTTTGCGATTGGCCTGAATAGAGATGCCATGAGCAGAGCCACAGAGTAAGATACCAAAACTATCAGGATTACTGGTGACGTTATTAGTAACGGCTATAGCGAAGTCGTTGTAATTATCTGATGCGTGATATTGATAAGCGCCAAGGTCGATGAGTTCAAAATCGGCAAAATTGGCACGGATGAAATCGATGAGCATTTGTTTTTTGGTCAATCCTCGATGATCGGCGCCAATAAAGATTTTTTGGGTCATTTGGCAGTCCTTCCAAAATCAGCAGCGAGCTCGACAAGACGGTTGGAATAGCCCCACTCGTTGTCGTACCAGGCGACAACTTTGATTAAATTACCGCCAACTACATCGGTCAAGGGCAGATCAATGATGCAAGAGTGTGAATTGCCACGAAAGTCGCAAGACACCAGCTCTTCTTCGGTGGCGTCGAGAATGCCTTCATAGAAAGGTTCTTTAGCGCATTTTTTAAAGACAGAATTAATTTGTTCGATCGTAGCATCGCGTTTGATAACGGCGGTAATGTCGGCAAGCGAGACAACTGGAGTGGGGACACGTACTGATAATCCGTTAAACTTATTTTTAAGGGAAGGGATAGCAAGAGCAGCAGCCTTGGAGGCACCAGTGGTGGTAGGCACAATATTTTCGGCGGCAGCACGAGCCTCGCGCAAATCTTTGGCAGGGGCATCTTGAAGACGCTGAGAAGCAGTATAGGAATGAACGGTGGTCATCATGGCTTTTTCGATGCCAAAATTGTCTTCGAGAACTTTCATGACTGGTGCAATACAGTTAGTAGTGCAAGAAGCGTTTGAAATAATGACATCTGACGGATCAAGAGTGTCTTCATTAACGCCGAGTACGATAGTTTTGGCGCCTTCGCCTTTAGCAGGGGCGGAGATGATGACTTTTTTCGCGCCAGCAGAAATGTGAGCCCTGGCTTTTTCTGGGTCGGTAAAGAGTCCAGTACTTTCAATGACAACATCAACATTGAGCTTTTTCCAAGGTAAATTCGCAGGGTCTTTTTCGGAAAAAACTTGGATTTTTCGACTGCCAACAATGATATTTTTGTCGTCAAAAGTGACCTTTTTCTCGTAAGTGCCATAAGATGAATCATACTTTAACAGTTTGGCGAGGGTTTTAGTATCAACAAGATCATTAATGGCGACGACCTCGATATCGCGGCGGATGAGAGCAATCTTCAGTGCTGAACGACCGATTCTACCGAAACCATTTATTGCTAGTTTTATCATATTCCTCCTAAATACATTTATTTTATTATAGCATAAGCTACATAAAAATAAAAAATAGACTTGAAGATTTTTTCAAGTCTATTTTTATCAGTATTAGGCGCGAGCAAAGTGGGCAAAGGCACGGTTGGCTTCGGCCATGCGGTGACAGTCTTCTTTTTTCTTGAAGGCGGCACCAGTTTCGTTGTAGGCATCGACGATTTCGAGTTCGAGACGCTTGGCATAAGACATACCAGAGCGAGCGCGAGCAGATTGCACTAGCCAAGAAAAGGCAAAGTGTAATTGGCGATGTCCAGAAATTGGAAACGGAATTTGATAGTTAGCGCCACCAACGCGACGCGATTTGACTTCAAAATCTGGCGAAACGTTAGCAAGGGCTTTTTCAAAAACTTCAACTGGGTTTTCGGAACCGAGTTTTTTGGCGGCACCTTCGAGCGCAGCATAAACTGCACGCTCGGCAGCTTGTTTTTTGCCGTCGAGGGTGGATTTGTTGATCAGGCGCTGAACGAGTACTGATTGATATTTGCGATCTGGAGAAACTTTACGCACGAGTGATTTAGTAGTTTTGCGTGGCATGATTACTTATCCTCCTTTTTGGCGCCGTATTTAGAGCGACCTTGTTTGCGACCCTGGACACCTTGAAGATCTAGGGCACCGCGCACAATATGATAGCGGACACCTGGTACATCTGGCACACGGCCACCGCGTACTAGCACAACAGCGTGTTCTTGTAGGTTGTGACCTTCGCCACCAATGTAGGCCCAAACTTCTTGGCCGTTAGTAAGACGCACACGTGCGACTTTGCGCAACGCAGAGTTTGGTTTCTTTGGAGTCTTAGTGGTTACTTTGATGCAAACACCGCGCTTAAGAGGGGCGGACTGATCATAGTGACGGGTTTTTAGTGTATTGACGATAGAGCCAAGCGCAGGAGCTTTGGATTTTTTAGTAGCTTTTTTGCGTGGCTTACGAATCAACTGATTAATAGTTGGCACAGTAAAAATAATCCTTTTATAAGTTAATATTTTTTAGTAACCCGTTTATTGTACAGCAATAATAAACGAGTACGAAACTCTTACCCCTTATTATACACCTTGAGTTAATTTTTGTCAATGGGTTACTGGGCTTTGACGAGAAAATCAAGAGTTTTTTCAATAATAAGACGGTTCTTGATGTCTTGACGAACGTTGGGGTCTTTAAGGTTTTTCAGAGCTTCGGGAGATTTTTGATAAACATCGCGCAGTTCGGCGATTTTAGCATCAACTACAGAATCCTCGACGGTTATTTTTTGGTCACGGGCAAGAATTTGGAGAGCCAGTGAAGCACGGACTCTTTTTTCGGCGATTTTTCTGGCAGTTTTTTCCCAATCAGCTTCGGTTTGGCCGATTTGCTCGAGATATTGTTCAAAACTTAGACCGCGAGAGCTAGCATTACGGCTTACATCATCTTTGATAAGGCGGAGTTGGTCGGAAATTAAAATTTCGGGAACAGATATTTTGGATTTGGCGACTAAGGCATCTACAAGATCATTTTGATATTTTTCGGTGGCTTGATGTTCATTTTGCAGAGCGAGATTCTTTTTGATATCGGCCTTCAGTTCGGCGACAGTTTTGAAAGGGCCACATTTTTTGGCGAGTTCATTATCAAGTTTTGGCAAGATGACCTGATTAACTTGTTTAAGCAAGACTTCAAAAACGGTTTTGACGCCAGCCAGTTCTTTATTATGATAATCTTTGGGAAAAGTGAGTTTTAAATCAAATTTGTCGCCGGAAACGTGTCCGACGATTCCCTCTTCGAACCCAGGAATGAATTGACCAGAGCCAAGGGTAATTTTAAAATCTTTGGCACTGCCACCTTCAAAAGCTTTACCGTCTTTTTTGCCGACAAAATCGATGATAACTTCGTCTTTTAGTTCGGCAGGTTTTTTGGCGGTTTTTTTCTCGGCATAGGTGTTACGGATATTTTCGATAACCTCTTCGACATCTTTTTCGGCAACGGTAGTATTAGGGCGCTTGACTTTGAGCTTTTTGTAGTCGCCGAGCTTGATATCGGGCAAAATGTCGGCAGTGGCGGTATATTCAGCCATTTCATCGGGGACAAATTTAGTGACGGCGACTTCTGGAATCATGAGTGGTGCTTGTTTTTCCGTCTCGAAGGCTTTAGGAATAGAAGTACGAATAGCAATATCGAGCGCCGTGTTGGCTATCTCATTGGGGTCGAGATATTTTTCGGCAATATTAGCTGGGGCTTTGCCTTTACGAAAGCCAGGAGCTTTGACATTAGCGGCTAGGCGCGCGATGGCCTTGGCGCGAGCGATTTTAAGATCTTCACGATCTAGGGTAACTTTAATTTCCACCCGAGTGTCGGATATTTTTTTAGTTGTAGTTTTCATAGGGGTTATTATAACACAAGATCTTGGCTATACGAAGTGCGGACGTAGCGCACGATGGAACGCGCATCGGCGCCGAGTTTGATGTCGGGGTTAAGAACGTGGTTAGGATCGAAGGCTTTTTTAATTTCGTCGAAAAGCTTTTGATGTTGCTCGTCGAGATTGGAATTAACGACGAGAGCCTTAGTGCGACCTTCTGGTGAACCACCAGTGAAGGAGCCATGGCAAGATGAGATTAGCGAGCTGACAGCTTTGAGAATTTGCATCATAAGTTGCCGTCCCTCAGTGGTTTCGAGCTCGATAGCGGGGCGGATATTATAGTTGTCCGTGGCAAAAGAACCGAAAATTGGCAGGTCAATTTTGAATTCGGCTTCGAGCTCAGCGAGTTGATCGAGGAAGCTTGGTAGTTCGGGGGCAGGAATATAAAAATCGTCCAGAAAGGCCACGCGTTCGCCGGATGGTGGGTGGTTGAGATAGCTGACGATGGCGCTACTGAGATTATTGCCGGGGGTTTTGCCATCATCGACGAATAAATTAGCTTTTTTAGAAATTTTTTCAGTGCAAGCGGCAATTTTTTTGGCGGTGGTGCGTTTTTTATCATTGAAGCTGATGGTGACGAGGAATTTTCCCCCATCGTTTTTAGTAATAAACTTGAGTGCTTTGCCAAAATCTTCACCTTTTTCAAAAATACGGAGATCATAAAGCATGGCCTCGAGCGGACGAAGCGTGAGGGCAAAATCAAGAAATTCAAGAGCGCGACGGCGGGATTTAAAGGTGGCGAGCAGTTTTTGAGGGGGTGGTGGCAGAACGGTGCAGCGTAAAATTACTTCGGTGATAATACCAAGCGTGCCTTGTGAAGCAAGAAAGATGGGCGTGAGATCAAAGACACTATTGTTTTTCAGGCAGGTGATGGCGGGATAGCCGCTAGAATCGGAGCTGGTGGTTTTTAATTTTTCAATGTCAGTAGCGTAATTTTCGAGAATATTGGTAAGATTGCGATAAATTGCTCCTTCGGGGGTTTTTAGAGCTTGTTTTTGTTTGAGACCGTTGGGGTGAAGTTTGAGGGTTTGGAGGAAATCGCCGTTAGGTAGCAAGACTTCAATGCGTTCGATGCATTTGATAATGCCTCCGTATTTAACAGCGTAGGAATCATTTTTACAATTAGCAATTAGTCCACCGATGGTTTCTTCTGGTTGAGCATTGATAGGAAGAGTGAGTCCGTGGAGTTGAAGGGCGGAATTGAGTTGTCCGAGAGTCACACCAGCCTCTACACGAATTAATCGACTATGACGATCAATTTCGCGAATGTGATTCATTTTCTTCATAGAAATCACCATGCCGGGAGTGAGTGTGGCACCAGTTTTATCAAAGCCATTACCGCGCACAGCGATAGGGAGCTTGTAATCTTTAAGTGCGAGCTGGTTGGCAAAAATCAAGATTTTTTTGATGTCGCCTGAAGTTTTAGGCATTGCTACGAAGCGTGGTTTGATGCTTAATATTGAGCGGTCGGTGGCGTATTGTTCGAGAATAGAATCCTTATCAAAAACATTCCCCACCAAGTGCTGATTTAGATAGATTGCAATTTTATTCAACGACCCACCTTATTAATTTGTAATTATTATAGCACAAGCAAAATCAAAACGTCAAAAAAGTGGTGGTAACTGGGGGAAACTTGCATTTTTAGGCAAAGTGTGCTATAATATAGAGATGGGCTGTGTTTTTTAACACAAGTACTTTGAAAAGAGGTGATCTTTGTGAAAATTGACCGTCATTATGGCGTGATTGCGATGCTGTCGTGCAGTGTGCTTTTAGTTTCAAATATCGTAGCGGTGAAGCTGTTTAATTTTTACGGCGTAGCCGTGGATGGTGGTATCGTGCTGTTTCCTATCTCGTATGTGATTGGGGATGTGGCGGTGGAGCTGTACGGCAAAAAAGAAGCGCGAAAGATTATCGTTGGTAGTTTCTTAGTTAATTTAGTTGCCGTGATGGTATTTTTAATTGTTGAAAAACTGCCGGCGTACCCGAATTGGCACGGACAAGAGGCTTATGAGGCAATTTTAGGCTTCACGCCGCGCTTAGTGGCAGGAAGTCTGTTGGCATATCTTATGAGCAGTTTGCTGAATAATGTGATTTTTGTCAGAATTCGGCAAAAAACGGGCGAACAAAAGCTTTACGTGCGAGCACTGACATCATCGGTGGTAGCGCGGCTAGTCGATTCGGCGATTTTCGAGACTGTGGCGTTTCTGGGCGTGTTGTCGCTATCAGAATTTTTGAGACAGGCAGCATTTGCTTACGCGGCAGGCATGTTACTGGAAGTACTCTTGACGCCACTCACCTATGCGGCAGTAAAATTTTGCCGCAGACATACCTAATACCCCGAGGGTTTCGGGGTATTTTTATTTGTTATAATTATAGAGATGAAATTTGAGATTAAAAAGCGATTGGCAAATGGTTTGGGGCGGGCAGGTGTGATTCAAACGGAGCACGGTGAGATTTTGACGCCGGCGTTTATGGTGGTGGGAACGCAAGGTTATGTGCGATTTATAGATAATGCGGCGCTACACGAACTGGGGGCGCAGGCGATGCTATCAAACGGCTATCATTTACGTGGGCAGGCGAAAGAAATTGCGAAAAAAGGTGGTTTGGCGAGCTGGTCGGGTTGGCAAGGGCCAACTTTGACGGATTCAGGAGGCTTTCAAGTGATGTCGCTGGGGTCGGGTTTGGGGAAAGTAGTGTCGATGAAGCTACTAGATAACGGCAAAAAGCGCCTTGATAGTCAATCGAAAAAAGAGTCTTTGGTGCAAGTGAGTGAAAAAGGCGTATCTTTTGTGGATCCATTTACTGGGAAGCAGGATTTTATTGGACCGGAGGAGTCGATGCAGATTCAGTGTCAAATTGGGGCGGATATTCATATGGCGTTTGATGAATTAACGAGCTTGGCGGATAGTTATGAATATAATATTGAGGCGATGGAGCGGACGGAGCGTTGGGCGGAGCGTAGTTTGGCGGAACATAAAAAACACGCGGATGATTTGGGTTATCACCAGAATCTATATGGGGTTTTACAGGGTGGGCGTTGGGAAGATTTGCGGCGAGCTACGGCACAGAATTTAGGGGCGATGGCATTTGACGGTTTTGGACTGGGCGGTGCGTTTTTAAAAGAAGACCTTGGTAGTATTGTGCGGTGGTGCAATGAGGAGCTACCAGAGAAAAAACCGAGACATTTGCTGGGCTTATCGCACCCGGATGATATTTTTGCGGGCGTAGAAATGGGGGTAGATACTTTTGATTGTGTGGCACCAACGCGAGAGGCGCGCCATGGCAAGATTTATACGCGCCATGGAAATATTAATTTGAGAAAACATGCTGATGATCCGCGTCTGCTAGACGAGAATTGTGATTGTGCGACCTGCCGAGCGGGTTGGTCGAGAGGAGATTTGCGGGCATTATGGCGATCGGGCGAACTTGATAAAAAACAGCAGTTTTATCACTTGTCTTCGGTGCATAATGTGCGGTTTATTGTGCGCTTGGTAGAGGAAATCCGGGAGGCAATTTTGCAGGATAGTTTTGCTGAATATAAAGCTAGTTTTTGGAAAAATTATTATGGTATAATGAGCTAAAGGAGTTTTATGTCAAGAAAAATTGAGGTTGATACAAAAACATTTGTGCGCTTTTGGCTAGTAATACTGGGCTTTGCTCTGACGGCATTATTTATTTGGAAGGCGCTATATGGCTTAATTTTGGTGGGTATTTCCCTGTTTCTGGCAATTGCGATTCGTCCGCTGGTAGCGAAAATTGATAATATTGACAAAAAACACAAACGCCCGGTTTTGTCGGCGGTGGTGGCATATTTGTTGGTAATATTGATTATTGGTTTTGCCGTAGCGGTAATCGGGCCAGTGGTGGTGCGGGAAACCGCAAATTTTGTGGGGCAAATTCCAGAGACGTTTCAGAATAGTTTTGGCGGTTGGGACGGAATTAGTCGTTTTGGTGAAAATATTGGCATAGATGATATGCAAGGTGAGATCGTAACAGCACTAAAGAATTTTTCTGCAAATTTCTTTAGTAATTTTGGTAGCAATTTGTTTAATGGCATTGGTGCGGTAGCAAATGTTTTGGTATCGACTGTGCTGGTACTAGTTTTAACTCTACTATTCTTGCTTGAGGGACCAAAGATTGTGAATGGGTTTTGGAATACTTTATCAGGTAAGCACCGTAATCGCTCCATCGAAGAGGCCAGGCGCATTATTGGGCGGATGGCGCGAGTGATTTCGGTTTATGTTTCAAAACAAGTGACGGTAGCGTTAATTGATGGCGCGATGACTGGGGTGATAGTTTTTGCTTTGGCTCTGATGTTTGACTTTGTTCCAGGACTAGCTTTGCCAATGGGGTTAATTACAGCGATTTGTTACTTGGTGCCGATGTTTGGTCAAATTATTGGCTGTATTTTGGTGGCAATGGTGCTGTTCTTTAATAACCCAGCGGCGGGTATTATTTTTGCAATTTTTTATATTATTTATGCACAGATCGAAAACAATATTATCGCGCCCAAGATTCAGGGTGATTCGTTAAATTTGCCACCAGTAGTGATTTTAGTAGCGATTACGATTGGCGTTTATATGTTAGGACCAATTGGCGCAATTGTAGCAATTCCAGTGGCGGGCTGTGTTAGGGTGCTGATCGAAGAATATCCGCGCCTCAAAGAACTACAAGACGAAAAATAATTATTTAAGATATTGCCAAATTTGACCGTCAGGGGTGTCTTTAACGGAGATGCCTTGGCTTTCGAGTTCAAAACGTAGCTGGTCTGAAGCAGTGAAGTCAAGATTTTCTCGGGCAGTGGCGCGGGTTTTTAGAAGCTGTTTTTGCTCTGTGGTGAGATCAGGAGAATCTGTAATTAAACCGAGTCCAAATAATTCATCAATTTGTTGCCAGTCTTGGAGGGAAGTTTCAGCGTGATCAATTAGCGCAAAAGCGGCGGCGGAATTGAGATTATTGCTAAGTTGTTCGATAACTTCCGTGATAATAGTGGGGTGATCTGCGATTTTGGTTTGTCGAGCGAGAGCGATACGATTGCGCCAATTTAGACGGCGTTGTTGGGCGGCGGAAAGATCGTCAAAGCTAAAATTGCGCTCGCTTTGATAATGCCCTTGCAAGACCCACATTTTGTAATCTAGTGGCGAAAAGCCTTTCTTTATAAGATCATGAATGGTATAGAAGTTATTGAGCGATTTGGAAACTTTTTGGCCTTCGATGGTAATAAAATTACAGTGCAGCCAAAAATGCGCTAAAGGTTTTTTGAAGGCGGATTCAGATTGGGCGATTTCATTGGTGTGATGGACGGGAATATGGTCAATACCGCCGGTATGGATATCGATGGTTTCACCGAGCTCGGCGTGAATAATGGTAGAGCATTCAAGATGCCAACCAGGGTAGCCTGGGCGACCAAGATAGTCCCAGCGCATAGCGTGCTTTTCGCCGGGTTGAATAAATTTCCAGAGTGCGAAATCGGAAACATGACGTTTTTCGTCATTAAAATCGACACGTGCGCCAGCCTTGAGGTTTTCAAGATCTAATCCGGCAAATTTAGCGTAGTTTGGGAATTTGGATGTATCGAAATAAACTCCGTCGGTGGTTTCGTAGGTGTAGCCAGCGGCGGCTAATGTATCAACTAAAGCTTTTCCCTGTTCGATGTAGTCGGTAGCGCGGGTAATTTTAGTGGGTTCAAGCAGATGGAGCTGGCGGTAGTTCTCAAGAAAATCAGTGAGATAAAAATTGGCGACTTCCCAGACGGTTTTATTTTCAAGACGAGCACCTTTTTCAAGTTTATCTTCGCCTTCATCATCGTCGGAAACCAAATGTCCAACGTCAGTAATGTTGAGCACGCGGTTTGGGGCGTAATCGTTGGCGATAAGAGTGCGAACCAAAAGATCCCAGTAGATGTAGGCAGCAAAGTTGCCAATGTGCTGAAAGTTATAAACGGTGGGGCCACAAGTATAAATTTTGACGTTTTTAGGGTCGCGAGGCTGGAACTTTTCGACTTTACGAGAGGCCCGATTATATAATTTCATACTTGCTCCTTGGGCTTAGAAAGTAATTGGAAAGTAATTTTAGTGAGCTCCTTGACAGTATCTTCATAGGTGGTATCGTAGGTGCGAAAACCTGCGGCAAAAGGATGTCCGCCGCCCCCAAAAAAGCCAGCAATTTGGTCAGCAATTGGTTCGGAAGTGCGAATTTTGCCAGTAACTTTGCCATCAGGATAGGTTTTAATGGCAACAGCAACCTTCACGCCCTCTACCAGGCGCATTTCTTCTAAAATCAAAACGTTGGGATTATATTCATCGGAATAGTTGCGAATGTCGTCCCAAGGAATATGCACGGTGGCGAGTTGCCCATCTAGGGAATATTCGATGCGCTTGATGAGATCAGCTTTATAGTCTAAAATGCGCGGTGATTTTTTCATAAATTCACGTCGCGATTCCTCGAGTTCAGAAACGTTAGCGCCAAGCTCGGTGAGTTGGGCAGCAACGCGGAAGGTATCAGCAGAAACTGAGGCGCTCGTGAGACCCAGAGTGTCCGAAAGAATACCAGCCAGCAGAAGATTGGCGGCGGTAGTGTTAATAGCGAGATTGGTTTTATTTGCAATTTTAAAAATCAAGCCTGAGCAGGCGGGAAGCGGCTCGATAATAGATTTATGAGGAAAATCTAAATCATCGGCGGTTTCGTGATGATCGATAACGAGTACTGGTGCGGTATAGAGGCGATTCTTGATGGCGGGGTCGTCGAGTAATTTAGAGAGTAGCACGGTGGCGGCGGTATCGACAATAATATAGCCGTCAGCCTGAAAGTCGAATTCGTTGGTAACGCGAGACCAATCTTGAAAATAACGCAGGTATTTGGGGATATCGACGGGACAATAAAGTGAGATTTCGTGGTCACTTAAAATATAATCTAGCGCGAGCGCTGAGCCTAAAGAGTCTCCGTCCGGGTTTTCGGCCTGAATAATGCATAGGGTTTTTTTGCCACGAATAAAATCAGAAAAAACTTGGTCCATAGGATTATCATATCATATTTTTTATGGTATCATATTCTTATGAATAAAATTGTAGAGGTAAAAAACTTCAAAATGGGTTTTGGTGACAAAATTGTCATTAAAGACTTAAGTTTTGATGTAAAAAAGGGCGAAATTTTCGGCCTGCTAGGCTCAAATGGTTCGGGAAAAACCACCACCGTAAGAGCTTTACTGGGATTTTATGAACCGACTGGCGGGGAGTTATTAATTGACGGGAAAAAGTATGACCCTGAAAACGCGGATATTATCGTGGGATACTTACCAGAGGAGCGAGGGTTGTATTTAAAAGAAACGGTGATTGACACGATGGTTTATTTTGGCGAACTCAAAGGTCTTAAAAATCCAAAACAATGGAGTTTGAAATATCTCGAACGTGTTGACTTAGCGGATAAGGCTAATCAAAAAGTTGGCAAACTCTCAAGCGGACAGCAACAGAAGATTCAATTGGGTGTAACGATTATGAACCAGCCCAAATTATTGATTTTAGACGAACCAACGAAGGGCTTTGATCCAGTAAATCGCCGGCTACTGATGGAAATTATTGATGAGCTACACAAAAAAGGCACGGCGATTATTATGATTACTCACTATATGGAAGAGGTAGAAAAACTGTGTGACCGGGCGTTACTACTCAAGGACGGCGTAGCTAGGGCTTATGGCACCATTGCCGATATTAAAAAACAGTTTAAGGGCAAGTCTCTGGATCAAATATTTGTTGATATCTATGGAGGTAAAGATGAGTAAAACCGTGCGAAAAATTGTAAAGTTTGAGATTATACGTCAGCTTAAAAAGCCGTCTTTTTGGATTTCGGCTTTGATTATGCCGATGGTGATTGGCGCATCTGTTTTAGTTGGTTATCTTGCGGCACCAAAGGATGAGCCCGAAGCTAAATTGGATGAGGACACTACGGTTGCAATTCTTGACGAGGCGGGAGTATTGCCAGAAGAAAACCCATTTAATCTATATACGGACCGCGAAGAGGCTATAGAAGCCGTGAAAAAGGGTGAGCTTGACCTGTTTTTCCATGTGCCAGCTGATTTTGCTGAGACTAAAAAAGCGGAGTTTTACCACCTTTCCGAAGAACTAGGGTTATTTGATTTCGATAGTTATGCTTTGAAGGGGATTCTTAGCCAATATAATAGCCAGAAACTGACTCCGTTGGAAATTATTGCGGTGACGGGCAATTTTGAGGTTAATGAAAATAAACTGACTGCTGATGGCGAGTCAGATGATGTGCTGAAAAGAGCAGTGACGTCTGGTATATTCACCTGTATTTTCGTTATTTTTATGATTACAGTGGGTAGTCAATTATTGATGACTGTGGTGGAGGAGAAGGAAAATCGGATTTCCGAGATGATTTTGACTGCAACCTCTTCTAAACATTTAATTATTGGCAAAATTATTTCTATGATTACCTTAGGGCTGATGCAAGTGTTGATTTTTGTGGTACCGACAATAATTATTTTAGTCGTCAGTAAAGAAAATGCCTTTATTAATGATATGCTGTCTCTGGTCGATCTTTCACCAGCTAGCCTTGCGACAAATTTGGTGATTTTCTGCTCTTCCGTGGTGCTATTTACTGGTCTTTGTACTATGGTGGGATCAATGGTGCCAACCGCCAAAGACGCCTCGCAATTTCTTGGACCGGTAATTATTGCGACAACCTTTCCCCTTTATTTCTTATCGGCGTTTATGGTTTCTGAGCCTAGTGTATTAGTGCAGATTTTAACTTATTTTCCACCCTCTGCGCCACTAGCAATCTTACTAAGAACTGCTTTTGGCACACTGAGTACGCTGGAGTTTTGTATTGGAATAGGGATTGTTATAGTTTCGGCAATCATCGCAACTAAATTAACCGTTGTGATTTTCCAAAAGACGGCGATTAGCTACGATGTTTTCAAGCCCAAGCTTTTTAAGAAACGCTTGTGATATAATTATACTTATGGAAATGATTTTATTAGGATTAGTGGGGATTAGTATAATTTTGATAATTATTTTGCTGGTGCGAAAGCCCAGGAAAGTTGAGGTGGATTTTTCGAAACTAGAAGAACGCTTGATTCGGATTGAGTCAGAAGTAGAAAAAATGACCCCAAAGATTTCAGGGGAGTTTCGAGAAAATCGCAAAGAGATTTCAGAGAATTTTCAGACAATTCAGAAAACAATGGATAATCGGGTTAAGAGCTTGCAGGAAGATAATTCTAAAAAACTAGAGGAGATGCGTTTAACGGTGGATGAAAAACTGCGTGAATCGGTGGAAAAACGCTTTAACGAGAGCTTTAAGACAATTTCGACTCAGCTGACTAAGGTCTATGAGGGTTTGGGCGAGATGAAAACTTTGGCGACGGGTGTGGGTGATCTGAAGAAGGTGATGGAAGGGGTAAAAACGCGCGGTATTTACGGCGAAGTGCAACTTGGGGCAATTATTACCGAGATGTTGTCGCCGGGGCAGTATCAAGAGAATATGGCGACCAAAAAAGGTTCGAATAATCGCGTGGAGTTTGCAATCAAGATGCCGGGGAAAGCTGGTGAGGTGTATTTGCCAATTGACTCGAAGTTTCCAGTAGAAAATTATTCACGATTACTCGCGGCTTATGATAAGGGCGATAAGGGTGAGATCGAAAAGTATCGCAAATCTTTGGCGGACGATGTAAAAACGCAGGCTAAGATGATTTCAGAGAAGTATATTGATGTACCACGCACAACGGAGTTTGGGATGATGTTTGTGCCAACCGAAAGTTTATATGCAGAGATTCTGCGAATTCCGGGGCTGTCGGATGAGATGCGTTCAAAATATAATATTTCACTTGCTTCTCCATCGACTTTACCGGTGATGTTGAATGGGCTGCTGATGGGCTTTCGTTCAGTGGCGATTGAAAAGCGTTCGGCGGAGGTGTGGCGCACTTTGGGGGCGGTAAAGGCACAGTTTAGTAAGTTTGGTGATTTGCTAGATGGGGTGCAAAAGAAATTAACCGAGTCAGCTAATAAGATTGAGTCTGCAAAAACGACATCACGACAAATTGAACGGAAATTATCTGGTGTGGAAGAGCTACCCGAGGCCGATTCGGTGAAAATGATCGGTAAAGTGGGTGATGCCTAAAGCTTGGTGCGGTGTTCGAGTGCTGCAGTGAGAGTGATTTGATCGGCATAGGCTAAATCAACGCCGAGTGGCAAACCACGAGCTAGGCGGGTGATTTTAAGCTCGGGATATTTTTCGGTAATAAGTTTTTGTAGCAGTAAGGCGGTAGATTCTCCCTCAACCGATGGGTTCGTGGCAATAATAATTTCTTGCACCTTGTCAGTCTCGATACGCGTAAGGAGCTCTTTGATATGTAGCTGATCAGCGGTGATGCCATCAATCGGTGAAAGTGCACCACCTAGCACGTGGTAAGTACCGTGATATTGACGGGTTTGTTCAATAGCATAAATATCGAGAGGTTCTTCTATCACCAAAACCAGCTGTTTGTTTTTATCAGGGTCAACATAGAGAGGCGAGACCTTTTCATCGGCATCCATGAGCGCAAAAGTCACAGGACAGGTTTTGATATGGTCATGTAGCGAAGACAGGGCGTCAGTAATGTTTTCACAGATACGAGGGTTATTTTTGAACAAAAAAACCGCGTAGCGTTCGGCTGTGCGAGGACCAACTCCAGGGAGCTGACCGAGGGCTTCGATGGCAGTTTTTAGGGCTTTTGGTAACATATTAATCTCTGTTGTTCCGTTTATGCTTGACAAAAAATATAAAGTGTGCTATAATGGAAAGATAGACTATAGTCCAAGATTTCCCAGGCCGCCCATCAGCGGTTTCATTTTTTCGGAAGCAATCTCTTGGGCCTTGGCGTAACCGTCACGCAAGCAGTTCTCTAGCCAGCGTTCGAGCTCGGCAATATCATCAAGATCGACTTTTTTGGGGTCAATAGAAACCTTTTTAATTTTAAGTTCGCCGGAAATTTGTACGACTACGGCGCCATCGCCCGCTTCGACTTCAACGATTTCGTTTTTTAATTCTTTTTGTGCTTTACGCAATTGATTGACCATCTTCATTTGGTCCATAGCTGTACCCATAAAAACTCCTATTTAGTTGTGTTGTATATGTATATTCTAGCAGAATTATCGGATTTTGGGGAGGTGATAATGCGGGTGAGTTGGAAACGAGAGTCAAGAGACTCTGCTTTGCCGAGTGTATAGAGAGTGCCGGTAAAATCTTTTGGTACAGTATTGGTAACGGCGATTGGGTGTTTTTCAGAAAGAATCTGATAAAACTGGAGAGCAAAAGGATCTTTTTCGATTAGCAAGGTGGAGTTTTCGGGTAAATGGGTGGTAATAAGGGGAATATCGTTAGTAAATTGGTTGGCAACGGGCGGACTATAACGATAGCCGAAGACAAAATGTGAGAGGTCGGAAATAATGATGATGCCAAGAAAGATAGTGATGGGAAAAATACCAAAAACTCGAGCATAGGGGTTCTCAGGGAAAAGACCGTACCATTTTTCGAGAATATAACGGAGACCGTGAGCAACGAGAATGGCTAGCGGAATAATAATCAGGACGGCAGAGTTAGGGTTGAAACCAGAGAGGAAAACGGTGAAGAAGATAAGGTAAGAAGCAATGGAATTACGTGAAGCAAAGAAGCCTTTAGAGGTGGAGAGCAAGCCAGTGATGGCGATAGCGATGGTGGCAAGGTTGATGAAGGGAGAGAGATAAACGCTTTCGATGTTGCCACTCCAAGAGAAAAATGGCACAAAGGCTTGTTTTAGGTTGGGAAGGAATTGATCCATGGTAAAGCCGTCGGCAAAGAAAAGCTCCATTAGGACGTTCGTGCGGTGAAAGATATTGATGCCAAGAATAACGAGCCCGTAAATAATAAGCAGGCCAGTGATGGCTAGATAGATTTTTGGGAGAGATTTGATGGTAAAGCGGATGTGGGGGTTGAGAAAGGCGAACAGGGTGATAAAGACGACAAGATAGATGAGGTGAGGTGTAAAAACAGATAGTAAAAGGGCGATGGCGAAAATTAAACAATAGGCAGGGCGAGGCTTTTTGACGCCTTGGATTTTGGAGCCGAGCCAGAGTAAAAAAGTTGGCCAAAAAACCAACATAATTAGCGGGGTGCCTGAGCCTGTAAGATAGAGAAAGGGCACAGAAAGTACGGTGAGGACAGAGGCAAACAGCGCAACATTGTTTTTAAACCAGCGGTTGAGAAGTAAGATAAGCAGAATACCCAAGAAAAGCCCAATAATGATGCTGGGTAGTTTGATAGCGTAAGGCGTGAGACCAAAAAAGCGAATTGAGAGCTTTTGAAGAGCGTGATAAGGGAAATCGACGATATTGCCGGTAGTAAGGGCGTTAAGATGAAGATTTTGGGAATCAATCACGGATTGCATTTCGGCTTGAGAGATGCCTTTAGGAGCAAGTAGTGGTAGGGTGAATAACAAAACGAGAAAGGCAATGCCGATTAAAATATAGCCGATAACAAAGCGATGACGATACAAAAAAAGTTTAGAAATTGTGTTTTTTTTCACATAAGTATTATAGCATAGTTCGGCTATTCTTCGCCACGGGTTTCGTCAATAGAGGTGAAGGTGAGGAGATCATCGTGGAAGTAGAGCTTAATTTTACCGAGAGCGCCGTTACGGTGTTTAGCAATAATTAGTTCGGTAATGTTGGTGGGCTCGTAATCGTCGTCATTTTGGTGATAATAATCAACGCGGTGGAGAAAAGTGACAATATCAGCATCTTGCTCGATAGAGCCAGATTCACGCAAATCAGACAATACTGGGCGGGGATCCTCGCGACCAGTAACACCACGCGAAAGCTGAGCAAGGGCGACAACGGGAATTTCGAGCTCACGAGCCAGGGCTTTGAGGCCTTGAGAAATTTCGGTAACCTCTTGGACGCGTTGCCCAGCGTAACGATCGGATCCCTGAATCAGTTGCAAGTAATCCACGACAATCATGCCAATGGGGCAGTCTTTTCTGTGGTCATTGACGGCGCGACGAGCTTTGTTGCGAATATCAAGAATGGTCATACTTGAACCGTCATCGATAAAGAGCGGCACATCGCTCATTTCGCCTAGGGCGTCGCTAATTCGAGGAAAATCTTCGTCCGAAACGTTACCAGTGCGTAAGTTCCAGCTCCCAACACCAGAAACACTGGAAATAATGCGATCGACGATTTGGTTTTTAGCCATTTCCATAGAGAAGAAAAGCACGCCACATTTGTTGATGGTAGCCACATTATAGGCGAGATTTTGAGCAAAAGTGGTCTTACCCATGGCAGGGCGAGCGCCAACGATGATCAGATCGCCTTTTTGTAGGCCAGCAGTTTTTTTATCAAGATCAGGAAAGCCGGTTTTAAGACCACGCAGGGCACCTTTGTTTTTACGAAGTAGTTCGATGCGGTCAAAGGCATCGACTAACAAGCTTTCCAAGCTAGAATATTCGTTTTTGGTGTTTCTGTCGGAAACATCAAAAAGTTCTTTTTCGGCTTGACCAATCAGCTCTTCGGGGTCGCCATTTTCTTCGTAAGCTTTTTCGGCAATATTGGTGCCAGCCTGAATCAAACGACGACGCACAGAGGCTTTCTTAACTAGGTCAGCATAAGCTTTGGCGTGAGAAGCGGTGGGAACAAAATTGGTGAGTTCGGTGATATAAGCAGCGCCACCCACGGCTTTGAGATTTTTGCGCGAACGTAGTTCGGCCGTGAGGGTGAGTAAGTCAATTGGTCTTTGATGATCATAAAGTGAAATCATCGCCTGAAAAATCAGGGTGTGGCGTTTGTCATAAAAATCTTGAGGCTTCAAAATGCCAAGAATTTCTGGAAAAACGGTATCAGATAATAAAATAGCACCGAGTAATGATTTTTCGGCTGTGATATCTTGGGGCGGAATGCGACCGCCCGAACTAGAACGGGATTTCTCCTCCATCTACTTGAACCTCCTCTACTTCTTCACCCATTATATCAGAAATTTTGGCGTTGGGAGAGTCTTTTTTGGATGAAGTGGGTTCTTTAATAACTAGTTTAATATCTGATAACAGGGGTTTAAGCGTGGGTTTGTTTTTGCCTAGTCGATTATAGATAAACTTATTTTTTGGTTGGAGATAGAGGGTTTTTTCGGATAGCTCGTAAGTAGTATCGCGGGCGAGGGTTTTAGCGAGGTTAGAGTCTTGATTTTCGACCGCACTGATGAAGGTCTCCCAACTGAATTTAGCGGGAGCTGGTTCGGTTTTTTTAACAACAGTTTTTGGTGGTTTTTGAGTGGTGGTGGAAGTAGGAACGGTTGGAGTAATCGGAATGTTGGGCGAAGTAAAAGCTAGTAAAAGCTTGGCTTCGGGAAAAGGATTGGTGACGGCAGGAAGCTGTTTTAATAGAGGCATCAGTTGGGGGTCAGGTGCGGCAATAATATGATTAATAATCACCTCTGCGAGCGTTTCGGGCTTAGAGCCGGAACTTAAGAGTTCTTTTAAGATGGTAAAGGTTTGCCCTTGATCGCCAGAAGTATAAGCTTTGAGTAATTCTTCGATAGTTTGATCCTGTGGGAGGCCGAGCGCAGAAATGACTTGATCTGCAGTAATCTTTTGGTCAGAAAGGGATGAAATTTGGTCAAGAAGAGAAATCGAGTCGCGGAAAGACCCGCCGCCGTGTCGAACAATAATCTTTAGAGCATCTGAAGTGATTGCGATTTTTTCTTTTTTAGCGATGGTCTTCAAATAGTCCAGCATAGTGTCGGCATCGGCTAGCTTAAAGGTATAGACCTGAGAGCGCGAAGTGATAGTGATGGGGACTTTATGGATATCAGTAGTCGCCATGATAAAAACTACGTGAGCAGGGGGTTCTTCAAGGGTTTTTAAAAGGGCGTTGAAGGCAGATTTGGACAACATATGCACTTCATCGATGATATAGACTTTATATCTACCTTCAGACGGAGCAATAATAGCTTTTTCGCGTAGTTCCCTGATGTTATCTACGCCCGTATTGGAAGCGGCGTCAATTTCAATAATATCCAGATAACTGTCCTCAATCGTATAAGGAAAATCGTTGATGGCGTGAGCAAAAATGCGAGCAATGGAAGTCTTGCCAGTGCCACGGGGGCCGGTGAATAGATAGGCGTGGGAAATTTTATGAGAGACAAGAGAATTATCAAGACTTTGAATAATGTGATCTTGACCAATGACGTCTTGAAGACGCGTAGGACGGTATTTACGATAGAGTGCTCGATTCATTAGAGATATTGTAACACGAAAAACTAGATGGCGGCTTCAACAGCAGCCCAAACGGCATCGTCGTTGTTGGCAGGAATGATGACAGAGACTTGAGAGCCTTCTTTGAGTTGGAAATAGGTGACAGAAGCATAGAGAATTTCATATTCACGGCCAGAAACCTCGACATAATACTTGTCGTCGTGATGAACGAGGGTGCCAATGACGGTTTTGCGTTCAACTGGGCCGATTTGTTTGTAGAGCATTTTACCATCGGGAGTGATGGTGAGCTTCAAAATATCGCCCTCGACGAGCTTGGACTTGCTGGCGTAGTTGGCAGGTACGGGGAAGTTTTTACCATCGGGGCCAATCATCACTTGGCCATCAAAAACTCCTTCAATGATTTTGCCATCAGGGTTGGAAACTACGGTTTCACGGGGAGCGGTGATGGTTTCGCCATCGCCAAGAATGGAAATTAAGAGCTCTTTTGCGGCAGCCAAATTAGTCTCAGCCTCGCTGATAAGGGTTCGTAGTCGTTTTATTTGTTTTTCTGGTAATTCAGACATCACCTCGCATCCTGTCTGCTTAAAATATAATACTGATATTATATTATATTTATCGCCCAAAAATGTCAAGCATTTTTGTAAAAACTTTTCCACAGGAAAAACCTTGGTAGGGGGCAAAATGTTGTAAAAAATACTAGGTTGCTTTTCTTAGAGATTTTTGCTATAATGGCGGGAGTTACCAAAGACAGCGACGGGTTCGCCTTAATAATGTCGCCGAGGAAATTCTTACATCTAATGATTGGTAACGTGCATTAACAATTAGCTAATCATTTTAACCAAAGGAACTTTTTATGGCAATTACAAAAGATAAAAAGCAGACATTGGTTGCTGATTTAACTGAGCTACTTTCTGACAGCAAAATGACGGTTTATGCTAAATATCAAGGGCTAACGGTGGCGGATTTACAAGATCTGCGACGTGAAGCGCGTGAAAATGGCGTAAAAATCAAGGTAGTAAAAAATCGCCTGGTCAAAGTTGCGATGAAGGAAATTGCGGTTTATAAAGATACCGATACTACGGGTCTTGTGGGGCAACTACTTTATGCAACTTCTGATAGTGATGAGGTAATGCCCGCCAAAGTTTTGGCAAATTTTGCGAAAAAGCATGGTGCTTTAGAGCTGATGGGCGCCTTCAACAATACGGGTGATAATTTGACGGATGCGGAAGTCAAGGCACTTGCGGCCTTGCCAAGCAAGCACGAAATGATCGCTCAGGTGGTGGCGCAACTGCTTTCGCCAATGAACGAGACGATTTCGGGACTGAGTTCTGGTCTCTCCGGTATTGTTTCGGGCTTAGAAAACAAAGCCAGCAACTAATGTAAGTTATAAATAAACTTAATCTGAAAGGAATATTATGGCTACAGATATTAAAAAACTAGCCGAAGAACTGGTCAAATTGACTGTTCTCGAAGTTAATGAACTAAAAAATGTCCTCAAGGACGAATATGGCATCGAGCCAGCTGCGGCGGCTGCCGTGGCAGTGGCTGCTGCTCCTGCTGAAGGTGGTGCTGCTCCTGCCGATGAAGGTAAATCTGAATTTGACGTTGTGCTGAAAGAAGCCGGCGATCAGAAAATTGCGGTGATCAAAGCCGTGAAAGAAGCTACTGGACTTGGTCTGGGTGAAGCCAAAGCTATCGTTGATGGTGCTCCTGCTACTGTCAAGGAAAAAGTCGCCAAAGCTGATGCCGAAGCGATGAAAAAATCGCTTGAAGAAGCCGGCGCAACTGTCGAACTCGCTTAATTAAATTAAAGATTAGCTAATTGGAAAAGACCCCCATTGTGGGGGTCTTTTTGTGCGGGGGTTATTTGGTTTTGGGCTGGTAAGCCCTTTGTCTTTTCTTCTCCTCCGCTATATCCAGCAGGGCAGTTTCCTTTGCCTTGTTGGGATACAGATGTTGGAGAATAATCTCTCGTGTTTTTAGGCCAAAAGACTGAAATAAGTCTATTTCGGCTTCTCGGCTAATGTTCTTTTTTCTGGAATAGATGAGTACGTCATAATACCCATCGCCTAGACCTCTTGTAGTGCATTCACGGACAACTATATTCCAGCTGTCACGGCTTGCACCGGTGTAAAGTCTGGACGAGTCCCAAAGAGGAACTTCTATAAAGAAGATCCCGCCGCTATTGAAGACTATACGCATGTATAACCTCCCCTTTCAAAGTTCTATTCTAACTAAAAATAGCTAGTTCCCTTTATTATATCACAGATTGCATAAAAAAGCAAGCCATGAGACAAAAACGGCTTGCTTTTTCGAAATTTATCCCTAATTATAGCGGTTTTCAACAGGGATAGATGGTCCCATGGTGGTAGTAATGAAAACACTCTTAATGTAGCTTCCCTTGATAGAGGCGGGTTTTTGAGCTTTCAGGGAGCTAAAGAAGGTTTCGGCGTTTTTCAGCAACTTATCAGTACCGAAAGAAACTTTACCGAGGCCAATATGTACAATCGCTTGTTTATCAACACGATATTCGACTTTACCGGCCTTAGCCTCTTTGACGGCCTTTTCAACGTCGGTGGCGACGGTGCCAGCCTTGGGGTTAGGCATCAAGCCTTTAGGGCCAAGAAGACGAGCAAATTTGCCCAGTTTAGGCATGTAGGCGGGGGTGGAAATCAGCACATCAAAATCAACCTGACCTTTTTCTAGACGTTTGAGAAAGTCTTCGTCTTCGGCAATATCAGCGCCAGCGATGGCAGCTTTTTTGCACTCGTCAAGCGGAGCAAAGACAGCCACACGAACGGTTTTACCACTACCAGCTGGTAGAACGATAGTGGCGCGGATGTTTTGATCGGCTTGGCGTGGATCGACATTAAGGCGTACATGCGCTTCGAGCGTAGCATCAAATTTGACTGGGCTGGTTTTTTGCGCTAATTCAATAGCCTGTTTTAAGGTGTAAATCTTGCCTTTTTCAATGTTTTTAGCGGCAGCACGATAGTTTTTGCCACGACGTTCGATTTTGGGACGCACAATTGGTTTGGCACCTTTGGGTTTTTCAGCAACTGCGGCTTCTTGATTAGCTTCGGCTTTGCGCGCTTGGCGCTCTTCTTCAGCCTTGACCTCTTCAAGATGTTTTTTAGATTTTTTGCCAGATTTGGCAAATTTTTCCTCAGTTTCAGCCACAACGGGCTCTTCAACTGGGGTGGTTGGTTCGTTAAGTTCTTTGGCATCGGCTTTAGCCATAGGAATCCTTTCTGTGGTGATAGCGGGTTTTATCCCTCCCAACATGAATTATTATTAGATATATTATATCACAAAATAGCGCAAAAGTTAATCTTCGACTTCGACACCCATCGAACGGGCAGTGCCAGCGACGATTTTAACGGCGCCATCAAGATCAATAGCGTTGAGTTGTTCTTTTTTCTTACGGGCGATTTCTTCAAGTTGAGCGCGAGTGATTTTACCAACTTTTTCGGTGTTGGGCTTGCCACTACCTTTGCCGAGCTTAATTGCTTCGCGAATCAGGTCATCGACAGGTTGTCCGAGACAGTCCCAGTCAAAAGTGCGATCTTCATAAACACGAATATGCACAATGACATCTTTACCCATATAATCTTTGGTTTTTTCGTTGAACGGATTGATAAAATCCATCATATTCAGACCCCATTGACCGAGGGTGGAACCAACTGGAGGTCCAGCGGTGGCTCTGCCACCTGGAATGCGGAGTTTGAGATTACCGATAATTTTTTTCATATTTTCCTTTACTCTTGCGAGCGCGTAACTCGCATATTATATCATATTTAACTAGATTATTGCAACTGCTTGACTTGTAAGGCGTCCAGCTCGACGGGTGTTTCCCTGCCAAACATTGAAACCATGACCTTGAGTTTGCCTTTTGCGGCGTCAATTTCAGAGATGGTGCCGTCAAAACCTTTGAAGGGGCCGTCGGTGATAGAAACGACTTCGCCGATTTCGTAATTGACAGAGTATTTAGGATCTTCGGCGCCCATGCGCTTTTTGATTTTAGCGATTTCCTTTTCAGAGACAGGAGAGGGGTGAGTGCCAGTGCCGACAAAACCAGTGACGCCAGGGGTGTTGCGAATAATATACCAGGTTTCGTCAGAGAGCTTCATTTCAACCAAAACATAGCCTTGGAAGATTTTGCGATCGACAATTTTACGTTTGCCGTTTTTAATTTCAATTTGTTTCTCTTTAGGCACGATAGCATCAAAGATTTTGTTAGCCATATCGATAGAGCCAATACGTTGTTTGATGGAATCGGCGACTTTATCTTCATAGCCGCTATAGGTGCTGATAGCATACCAAGCGCGGGCGTCGTTGTAGCGATTTACTGCCATAGGGTCTCCTTATTTTAATAAATTATTAAATAGTAATGTAAGCAAGGCATCCACCAAAATAATGAACGCGACGAAAATAGCGGTGTAGATGAACACGGCAAGTACCATTTTCCAAGTGGTTTTGCGGTTGGTCCAGCGGACTTGGCGTAGCTCATGCCAAGAATCAGCAAGGTAATGACCAAGTTTTTTGAAAGGAACAGCCAAGCGGCGGAACGGGGCGGAAATAATGTGTAAAAATTTGTAAAATTTGGGGTGTTTAGCGACCCTTTTGGCCCGTTTTTCGGCTTTTTTGGTGGTTTTTTGCTGTTTTTTCAAAACCTTTTGGTCTTTTTTGACCATTTTAAGGCTCCTGGTAGAGTTTTTAGGTGGTTTGGCGGTAGGTGCCGGCTTTTTGTTTTTAGTGCCCTCTCTGGGCGAATCTTTGGCTTTGATGCGTGTGATATTAGCCATATACTCCTTCCATTAAAAAAAGTCTGTAACCAGACTGTCAAGTTTATTATAGCAAAGTTATGGAAAAATACAACTATTTGGGCTGATTTTTGATGAGTTTAGCATGAACGACTAGCCTTTCTTTGCTATTGTAGCAGGTCGAGAGAGTGAGGATACGATCAGATGCAGAAGGGGTGGCACTAAATGATATTTGGGAACGGCCAGCAATCATTTGCAGCCATTCGGTGTAGATGGCGGTAGTGGAAAAACGAGTTTTGATGTAATCGCTAGTAACAGGGATGCGATAGACACTGAAAATTTGCCAAACGCTATTAGCAGAAGTGGTGGAGATTTTAATAAAATGGTTATTAGAATTGCGATGCCAAGAGGAGGACAAAAGGTTTCGAAGTGAGCCAAACATGGTGCCATCAAGCCGACCGTGGGCATAAAGAATGTTGTTGTCGTGATTAAGTTTAGGGTTATTGCGATAATCAAGAAAAACCCAACCAGCAGAGTTTTTAGACTTATTGAAGGAACGATCGAGGTAAAAATGGTTGTCGGCGGTATGGACAAAGGGGTAGTTGATATTGGTGCCGGGAACCTGAATCCAGCCAATAGTATCAGGGTTGGTTTTTTGTAGCTCAGAGAGATCAACATCGATCATGCTCATGTGGGTGAAGGACCAATAAGGGTTATCGGACTGGTCGTCGGATGGAACAGATGTGATATCGGTAGAGCTCTGAATGTCGATGATGGTATCGTTGGTGTTTTCGGAGTCATTTTTCCACTGAATAATGCCAATAGAGGCAAAAAGAGAAATACCAAAAGCAACTACACAGAGTGGGAGTACGATGGTGTGTTTGATTTTTTCACGCTGAAGCGGAGAAAGGGGTTTTTTCCTAGCCATAATTCTATTTTAGCACAAGAATATTTTAGAAGAGATATTTAAGATAATCTTCAAGCATACGAGTGCCAGAGATGGTGGGTAAATAGGCCGCAAGGGCTTTTTGAATTAAAAATTCAAGATCGAAGTCGTTTTGCCAGGCTTCGGCGGCTTCTACCATTCGATCGTAGAGGGCGGCGATTTCCTCTTCTTCAGTTTTACCGGAGACGTTAAGGTAGGAATCACTCGAGGCATCGGCAACGCCACCGTCGTGAGTACTGATCAAAAGGCAGAGATTAGCGATATCTTTCATCCAAGAAGTGCCGCAAGCTTCAAAATCCACAATAGGGATATTAATGGAAATGTTGGAGCCAACAGAGAGCGCATAGGCGAGCTCTTCGTCATAATCTGGGAAATAATGCACATGGGTTTTTAGGAAAGGGTCTCGATCAACGGTATCAAGGAGAGTCTTAAGACGGCCAGACATGGTTTGATCACCCTCATGGACGCGACCGGCGAGAATGTAGTGGGCGCCGCTATCAGAGAGAATCTCGCGCAGACGAGTAGGGTTAGAAAATGGCAGCCAAGGACGTTTGTAATCAACAAAACGACGCTTAAAATCAAAGAGTAGCTCGTTATTTTCGAACTGAATCACCTTGCCATATTGGTTGGTACGGCGTGATAGGGTTTGATTCAAGATAGCACGACCCTGGTTTTTAAGGTCACGAATAGTGGCAGCGTCAAGCTTAGCAAGGTTAGTTTGATAATCATCGGTGGGAAGGGTAAATTTGTCGAGAATTTTATTGTCTTTGTAAAATTTGACGGCGGCAGGTAGCACCCAAGTGGCAATATCAATGCCGTTAGTGACGGCCTTAAATTTGACTTTATTGCCGGCTAAATCACGGTAGTTGGCGACACGAGCGTGCAATTTGCTGACCCCAGAGCGGAGTTCGGCGATTTCGATAGTGACGGAAGAAAGACGAATGCGTCCTTGGTTAAATTTATCAAGTAGCCATTTGCGAACGGCAGGCGATTTGACATTTGGAAAAACAAAGCGCTCGAATTGGTTGAGGCTAAACTCGGCTTCGGCGGCCTGGACGAGAGTGTGGTTGGTGTAAAGGGTATGTTTGCGGGTATAGACGACGGCTTCATAGAAATCCATGCCGTTAGAGGCGAGCTCATCAAGGCGAGCAAGCGCAGCGAAGAAAGTAGCAACTTCGTTAAGTTGCATAATCGCGGGCTTCAAACCAACCATTTTAAGGGCTTGATAACCACCAAAACCAAGGGCAACTTCTTGATAAAGACGATGATCGCTACCTGATTCACCAGAGTAGAGTTCGCCAAAATTAGGTTCGGTGATACAGAGAATACGCGTGGAACCCATGACTTTTTCGATGACGTCCAGAGTGCAAATTTGGCCAGAACAGTGGATATTTACGGTGTCAATAAATTCAAAACCAAAATCTACGTAATTGACGGGTTTGTGAGTCGAGCCGTTTTCGCCGTTAATATAAGTTTGGTGTGATTGGCTAGGGTAAAATGGTGTGATCAAGGTGAAAGGAACGTTCATTTGTTGGGCCGTGCGACGAGTGTCGGCTGCCAAAACGCCGAGTCCGCCACCGCCACGAATACCGTTTTTCTGGTCATAAAGCTCGATAGTCCAATAAGTGTAGGGGCGCTCGGGAGAGAGAGCCTTAGTGAGATTGACGCGATTAATTGCAGAGTAAAACTCCTCAACGTCTTCAATGTTTTCTAGGCGATGATGTGTTGTGTTTTTTGTAGTTTTTGAGTCCACCCGATTTCCTTTTGTTGTTTCCTTTTATGTTTAGCTTTTTCATTATAGCAAGCTTTTATAAAAAAGCGAAGTGGTTGGTTTTTTAGGGTTAATATGGTAAGATGAGACTGCGTTGGGGATTCGCCAAGCGGTAAGGCACTGGGTTCTGGTCCCAGCATTCGGGGGTTCGAATCCCTCATCCCCAGCCATAAGGAAAATATGAGTATTATTGAAGCGATTATTTTAGGTATAGTGCAGGGTATAACAGAGTTTTTGCCGATTTCGAGTTCGGCGCATTTACTTTTAATACCACACATTTTTGGTTGGCAAGAAGTGCCGGCGTCGTTTGAAGTGGCGTTGCATTTTGGAACGCTAATAGCAATTGTAGTGATGTTTTATAAGGATTGGCTAGAAATGCTTTCAGCGGTGTGGCAAAGCATGCGAGCACGGCAGGCAAAACGGAAAAT
Organism: uncultured Candidatus Saccharibacteria bacterium; assembly: GCA_964345645.1. Lineage (GTDB taxonomy): Bacteria > Patescibacteriota > Saccharimonadia > Saccharimonadales > Saccharimonadaceae > Nanosyncoccus. Next base: position 24,844 of record CAYFRK010000004.1, on the reverse strand, counting down.
AGAAGCGGAAGTAAGCCAAAAGGCGAAAATATTCGGCTATTTGGTGCTGGCAACAGTGCTGGTGGCGGGCGTGGCTAAAGTGTTAGATGAACCAAGAGAGGCGCTAAAATCCTCCAGCGTCATTGTCTATGTGATTGCGGGAAGCTTGATTGTGATGGGTTTATTGTTGTATTTTGTGGATCAAAAGCGAAAAAGCACGGTGAATTTCAAGAACATGACAATGAAAACGGCGTTGATTGTGGGTCTATCGCAAATCATTGCATTAATACCAGGGATGAGCCGATCTGGAACAACGATCACGACGGCAAGAATGATGGAGGTTAATAAAAAGGATGCAGCGAGGTATTCATTTTTGTTGGCAACGCCAGTGATCTTTGCGGCGACAGTGCTCAAAATTAAAGAATTCGAAATGACGGCGCCCTTTATTCTGGGGGTGTTAGCAAGTTTTATTTCGGGCTTATTTGTACTGAAATTCTTTATGAAATATCTTGAGACAAAAGATTATAAGGTTTTTGCAATCTATCGTTGTGTGTTGGGTGTGGTGCTGATTGCACTATCACTACTAGCGGTAATTTAGTTTTTGTGATATAATATAGAGTATATTGGGTGATTTGCGCACCCGATTTTTCACTGAAAGGTGAGCACATTAAAAATTTAGGAAAGGAAAACGGCAGAAATGTCAGTGGAGGTGGAAATTATGGTCAGAAGTATAGAACATCTACCATGTATCGACGATCTTTTAGAAGAATTGAATTTGAGTCCAGAAACACGTAAGTCTGTTGAAAAATTTGTGTTTTTTTCTCCTGTATCACTAGTTTGCTGTGGACGAAAATTTGCACGTTTTTTGGAGGAAAACCCAAACTATGACTTTGAGAGCTATGATCCTTGGTATCGTGCTAATCGAGTCGGGGATTGGGCGGCAGAGCTCGCGGAAGCCGTAGACAGAGCAGGTTTTGTGCGTCACGATATTGATGCATTGGGATATGCGATGATCGGTTTTCGAGAAATCCTGGGGGACTTGGATGAGTTTTGGAATAATAAAATTCATCGGCGAAAAGATATTTGGTACTATGGCAAGTGTTACGAAAAATTTAAGGGTATGTCAGATGAGCAATATGCGGATATTATGAACAACCTTGAAAAGTGCCTTGACGACAAAGACATGGAAAATGCAGTCAAATTGGCGTTTGGGCTAGAAGACGGAAAGGTGCCACAAGATGATTTAGATCAAAGCATCAGCAAATACTTTCATCGGTTTGAGTGGGATCGTTTTTGGGCCAACCTATATTGGGGTTTGGGACATATAAGATCAGTGATTCCCCGTAAAAATTGCGGCCTAAAGCGCTCCTTAAATCAACTTTTTAACAACGATTATGCATTTTGAAGAGAGTAGGTGATAGTAAGATGGTAAGAACTATTGAAAGCGTAAGGTGGGTGTTACCCGAGCTGGATTTAATTACTAATAAAAAGGCGCTGAGATATATCCAAGGCACCCAAATGAGTAACGAAGATATCATCGTTAAGGTACGTCAGGTGGCGCGTTATTTAGATGAAAATCCGCATTATTACAAAGAAGGGCAGCCTGGATTTGATGATTTTAATGCAAAATGGATGCCAGAGCTTGTGGCAATTTTTGATCAGGCAGGCTTCATTCGTCATGATATTGATGCTAGAGGTTATGCAATTATCGGGCTTTATGGAGTGCTGGAAGAGTGGCGCTATTATTGCTCTGATTCCTGGCGTTGTAAAAGGCCGCGCTGGTATTATGGCAAATATTACGAGTGCTACCGCGGCGTAACCGATGAACAATTTTCAACCATTATGAGTACGATCAAAAAGAATCTGATTTTTAGCAGGAACAAGACAAACCTAATTAACACTATGTTTGGTCTTGAAAGTGGAGTGGTACCAAAAACAATCTTTGATATTAATCTCTTCTTAGAACACCCACTAGAATGGGATCGCATCAGGAGGCTAGAAGCAGATGCTGTAGAAACGTTGGGTCGTTTGGCACCAACAGAGTATGGACTGCTCCGCATACCAATTTTTGATTTAAAAGCAACAGCTAAATAATCCTTTCCTGAATAAAGCCTCGGTATAGCCGGGGCTTTTTTATGACTTGGTGGGGAGAGTGAGAATCAGGCGATAGGCGGAAATAATGACTGAGGCAAAGAGCAATCCGCCGATAATGTCGGTGAGCCAATGGACGCCAGAAAGAGCACGACAAAGCACAACAAAAAGGGCGAGCATAGAAACTGCGAGATTTAAGATGCGAGAAGCTCTGGCGTTTGTGGTAGCGAGTTTTCGACGATTAAAGAGAACGATGCAACCAGCTAAAGCAACGGCGTTTAGGGTGTGGAGAGAGGGGTAAGAGGCTTCCAGTTTGTCACTAAGTATGACGGGGCGGAAATTGAGAGCAAGTTTTTCGAAAATAATATAAATAATGCCTAGTAAAATTAGTGCAACGCCAAACCAAATTAACTCACGATCGATTTTCTTATGCTTGATTAGTTGGATGACGGCAGCAACGACATAACAGGCGGCAAAGACAATAATCGGGGCGATGAAATAGTCAGAAACTTGAGCAATCGCAGCATTAAAACCGAGCGTATCTCTGACGACCTGGTTGATGCTGGCCAGCCCCACCCAAGAACCCTCTGGACCGATGGGTTGTACATCGACGGTTTTAATTAAGACGGTAAAAATTACGGAGACAAGAATTGCGCCAATCAGTAGAAAAAGCTGTTTTTTCATATGGTTATTGTAACATAAGTATTTCGCGGGCAAAAAAATTTGGTGTTATAATAGGGGATATGAATGGAGATTTTGGTTTTTTGAATGAGCACGATATTTATTGCGACACGGCGTGCCAGTCGCTACGCCCGCAACCAGTAATCGATGCTCTTAGTGATTATTATCAACATTTTAATTCTTGTGGGGAACGCGCAAAATACCCTTGGGCAGAAAAAACTGAGGCAAAAATCGCAGAAACGCGCAAAAAAGTACTGAAATACCTGAAACTAAAATCCAAAGATTATTTTGTGTCATTTACGCTGAACACGACTTACGGCATTAATTTACTGTTACAGCAACTGAATTATGGGGGTTTTCAGAAGATTATAACGAGCGATTTAGAGCATAATTCGGTGTTTTTATCGACCATGTCGGCGTCAAAACAATCTGGATTGCCTAGAGGGGTCATTGCACGAAATGACGATGGCACGGTGCCGCTAGAGGCAGATTTCAAGAAAGCGATAGTAGTGATGGGGTGCGTATCAAATGTAGATGGGCGACGCATGGAAAATTTGCCAGATTTGGTGAAAAAAGTTCATAAAAATCAGGGGTTGGTGATTGTTGATGCGGCACAAGCGATGGCGCATAATGCCGATATTTTGCAAAAGACTGATGCGGATGCGATTTGCTTTTCCGCCCACAAAATGTACGCGCCGTCATTAGGGGTGATAGTGATTAAAAAGGCGCTCTTAAAACGGCTTGAAACGCGGTTTATCGGGGGTGGGATGGTGGATGACGTGGAAAAAGAGAGTTATCTGCTGTCGTCAGAGAATCCTGAACATATTGAAACGGCGTTTGAGGCCGGCTCACAGGCATTTGGGGAGATTGTGGCGTTAGGGGCAGCCATCGATTGGTTGATGAAACGACCCAAATCGGCACAGAAAAACTTGGAAAAATTGGGGCAAACTTTGTTTGATTTTTTGTCGCGCCAGCCACGCATCAAGCTGATTAATCAGCGCCCAAGTACGGTTTTGGCGTTTTATGTGGATGGACTGGACTCCCATTTATTAGGGTCGGCGCTGGCCGATGCCGGCATTATGGTGCGCACGGGTTATTTCTGCGTGCATTATTATCTCAGCCATGTTAAAAAATACCCACCCCTGGTGCGCTTTTCGCTGGGCTATCATAACACCGAGCAAGATATCGAGAAAATCATCAAGGTTTTAGAGAGGGCGCTGTAAATGGTTTGTGTGGCAGCTTTTATTATTTTATGTATTTTAAGCGTTTTTGTGGCAATTTTGAGCATTTTTCGACGCGATATTGGGGCAAAATACTGGAAAACTTTCAAAAAAGCTTGGGGATGCGTCTGGAAAAAGGTGCGCCTGCAAAAATGCGAAACCAACTTCAAAGATGAGGTTAAAAATAGTATTTTGAAAAAAGTGGTTTTAAAACGACCAAAATTGGTTAAGCCCTTATCGACAGCGATCGAGGTGGGAGCGGTGTTGATTGTAGTAATTACGATCTGGTCTCTGGTAGAGGCAACCAAGGCCGGGTTATCAATCTGGACGCTAGGAACTTGTAATGTGGCCAGTCCAGCCTCTTGTGCGCTAGGAGCGGAAGCCTGTTCTACCGAAGAACAGCCCCTTAACTGGTTTGAGGAGTGGGGCGAAATTTTTGGTGCGATCCCCGATCGTTTGCAAAAATGGCAGGCGGCCGATTATCTGGTGGAGCCAGCGGTGTATGTGGGCGAGGTGGTAGAGGGGCGAGAAACGGCGCTAGATATCGTGGATCCGGGCTGCGTGGCCTGTATTGGTTCTTATAATAACCAGTTAAATTCCGGTTTTTTTGATCGATATAACACGGCGATTTTGATTTATCCGATTCAGCTGGAGGATGGGAGTTATAAGTTTAATAATTCCGATGTGTTTGCGCGCTATTTTTACGCTACAGCGCTACAAAATACAGAGGCGGCAAGCAAATTGGTAGAGAAATTATTTACGGGGAAAACTGAAAACGGGGTGATTTATCAATCTCATCTTGGGATGCTTGATCAAACAGGGGCGGAACAGTTGTCGCAGGGGTGGCTAGCGGAGTTTGGGCTAAATGACGAACAGATAGCGAAGATTGCCGCAGCAACTAACTCAACAGAGGTGGAAGATGTTTTAACAGAGGTAGAAAAAGTGGTAAATGAACGGGTGCATGTGAAGGGAATACCGACCCTGATATTTGGCGGCAAGAAGCATTACGGCCTCTATAAATCGTAGGTTTTTGTGATATAAACATTGACTTTTTAAGCATTTTGTGCTATAATGGAGAGAGTGGGGATATTATTATTCCCACGAAATTTAACAGGTTAGTGGTTTAGATGGCTGCTGTAACCTAAAGAAAGGAGGGTCTCTTTTGTGAAAAAGGGACTAGAATTTTTTGGTTTTTCTTTTGGGAGGACTGAACTTAAAATAATCGCAACTTGCCTTTTGGTAGTAGTGATTATTTTTGGAACGCTAGGCTTTATGGCAAGCGCTCCGAGTGGTGAAGGAATGGAAAATCAGGTGGTCGTAATAGATGAGGTCGCAGTGATGCGGGAACTTGCAGCTACCCCAACTAAGACACCCACACCAGAGGTGACGCCAAAAGCGAAGGCAATACCTAAGGTAAAAAGCGTATCAGTAGTAAAACCAGAGAGGAGATACTTTGATATTCCCCTCTCCAAAGTCGAACAGGACCAAGTTTATTACTGGGCCAACCAGTATGGGTTAGATCCGGCAATTGTGTTCGCGGTTTGCTATCGCGAATCACGATTCGATCGTTTTGCAGATAACGGCCTCGCGGCCGGGATTATGCAAATCAACCGGTGCAACTGGCAGAAATACGGACTAAATTCCAAAAGCGTCTTTAGCGTTGCGGAAAATGTTCGTGTAGGCTGCCAAATTCTGTCGGAGTTCGTGGTTCGCTATGGCGATATCCACATGGCACTAGTAGCCTATAATAATGGGCCAACTGGTGCTAGACGGCAGTTTTTTAATAAGGGTGTCTATACCTCAAGTTATTCGAGAGGCGTAGTCGCCAAATCTGCCGAATACCGCTAACCTTTAATCCCCCAGTCAAACTGGGGGATTTTTCTTTTTGCTATTGCAAAAAAGCCAAAAGTGTGCTATAATTAGGGTTAGAGCTTGATTCTAATTGAATCCGGCTTGTAATTTTATAGAAGGAGGTGTTTTTGTGATACGTGACCCGTTTTACAAAGACATGCAGGATGTTGAAAAATACCCCAGGATGAATACTTTTGAATACGCTCAAAAGTATATCAACCTGACCATGGCACAAAAAAAAGGTTTAGTTGATGGACCAACGGCAATGCAGGCTGACGAGCTCTGCGAAGTCGTCCGGGACTATCACCCCACCGTAGATGGTGCAGTAATGCACAAGCATCTTGAATTCGTACGACAAAGAGTGCGCAAAAACTTGGGATTGTTCCATTTCTTTTACGACTATGGAGCAAAGAGCGAGTTTTTCATTCCCTGGCTTGAGAGCGTACCTAGTGCCCTAGCACTCGTCGTAGCGTTTGGCCAAGGCTACGACATGCACGGCAGGTTTCGCGACATACCTAAGACCGACCCATTTTATCAGTGGGTTATTGGGGAAGGCATGTTCGTATATTTACGGACGCGTGCCGTTAAAACAGCGAAGCTTATCAAGGGTAAGCAGTCAGTTCTGTTCCTTGGCGCTGGCTATCTGAATGAACTCAGATATGTCGGCTATAAACCGCCAAAAGAGCAAAATATTGTAGCCTACGACCTCGATAGTCGAATTCCGAGTTCAGCCCTGATAAAGGGCCTGAATGGAACAATTGACTACAGAACAGCTCGCCTAGCTGAAGCTTTTTCAATAGGCGAGAAGTATGATGCCATTATCATAAACGGCGTCATGTCGTATTGCTATGACAACATGGCACAAATTATCCGTGCGGCCATTGGTATGTTAAATGTTAACGGCACACTGATGTTCGACCTCCAGTTGGCGCAACTAGAGATAATTCGAGATGCGGTGGTGTTCGACTGGAAAACCGACCCACCGATGAGACTGGTAGAAGAGACGGAGATTGAGCCTACCATTAATTTGGTAGATGAAATTTGCCGTAACTTCCCTATTGCAGTATCTCACAATATTGACGACTGCCAACAGGCATTAATGTTTAAAATTCACAAATTTAAACATTATTGACACTAAGCCCGAAGCGGTAGATTGGCCATCTACCCCTCCTACAAAATTTGCCCCCGCATGGGGGCATTTTTTCTTGACTCGATGAAAACTCTCATGCTATAATTTCTTTAGATTCATAATAATGGAGGTGATGTGCAGTTAATTACAATTTTACTTTATGCCGTGGCTCTGCTAGCAATATTGGCGGGTTTTTCGGTGATGGCGGGGTCTTCCCGAGATGAAAGAAAGCCAGCAATTTGGTTTTTTCTTGCCACTTTAGGTTCGGCAACTTGGGCGGTTTGTATCGGTCTGTTTTTAAACTTGGCCGAAGAAAAAGCTGCGCTCGCGCCAGCAATTATTACCGGGCTGTATTCGGGGGCGGTATTGATGGATATAGGGTTTATGTTTTATGCGGGGTATCGCTATAAATTCAGTAAGATTTTTTCATTTTTGACATTGGCCGGAGGTATTTTCTTGGTCAGCTCCCTAGTTGCTAATCCCGGCCTACTCTACTCCGATATCACCATCAGCGAGGCTGGCAATGCTTTACACATTAATCTGAGTAGTTGGTATTACTATACTTATTCTGCCTTTTTCATTGTTTTAACTATGGTGATGCTAGGGACTTTGCTATATAAAATCGGTCGTGCAGCGAGACGTAGAGAAAGACTCGGTTTCACACTTCTTTTGGTCGGGCTGTCAATTACTGGTGTTCTGGCGCTGATTTTTGACATTTTACTGCCAGTAATCCGCTATGATCTAATCTGGGTAGGGCCACTAGCAGTTTGCACAACAATACTTTCGTTTTATTATGCTATTTTGAAGTATCGTATTTTAGTAGTAACAGCAGGCTGGATGAGATTTTTGTCTTACGTAATTTTACTCTTACTGTCAGGCGTCACTTATGTCTTATTATTCTTCTTAGTGTTTGCTATTTTGTTTCGCGTTGCTAAACCCACACCCGAAATTTTCTTATTTAATACGGTCATAGTAGTGCTTCTACTGCTATTATTGCCAGTCATCAGAGAAATTGCCACAATGATGCGACTTTTGATCTATACGGATCGTATAGAAATTGACTATATAGTGAAGCAACTCAACCATTTGAATCCGCGTGGCTTAGATAAAGCAGAGTTAGCGGGATTTTTGGCGGATGCGGCGCACCTTTCTTATGTTGGCTTTTTAGTTGATGGTAAGCTCCAAGGTTCTTCAAGTTTGGCAATCTCTCAAGACGAACTAGAAAAAGTCAGTAAATTAGAAGCTAAAGGTAAAACTATTTGGCAAGAACCAAATGAGGGGGTGGTAGAGTTGTTAGATAATCTGAATATCAATCTGGTGGCTGAACTGCGTAATTCCGAAAATGAAAAATTCGGGCAGGTGCTGATTGGAAAACCAGTGGGTAGAATGAAACTTGATCGTCGCAATGTGATCCAGTTGGAAATGATGATTAATCTCGCAGCGCTCTCTATGAGTCCGAGGAGACGTAAGAAAAAATAAATTATGGCTGCCGCAAAAACACTACGACAAACTAGGCTGAAGATTATCCTGTCACTCAACATGGTGATTATGTTGATTGTGGGTATTATGATTGGTAGTGCGGTGGGTATGAATGGTGGCTTAGAATATCGTGTAGTGGCAGAAAAAAGTGATATTAAAGAAATTCACGCCACTATGACGGATTTATTAAAACCAGCAATCAGCGGGCAAGGGCTTGAAGATCAGTTTGATTCTGTACAAATTAAGGCGCGCAACCCAATTGATGATAAGTCGGTAAAAAAGGGCGAGCTCTGGAATGAGGAGGCGATTACGATTTACCAGACAGCAGACGTTGATTTATGTATCAGCGGTAGCTTGGAAAATCTAGGGGCTATGTATTGGCAGACGAGTAATCAGGCGGTAATTTCGGGCTTTTATGCCGCGCCGAGAACCTGGATGGGGTATGATGCTAATAATTGTCGTTATCCAATGATTGCGGCGACTGGTACCACAATTATTACTGCCGGAACTTATGACGGGTTATATTCCGATACTTTAACCGTTACAGTAGTGGAAGTGCCGGTGGAACAGTGGAAGCGCGAAGTGCTGGATTTGGTAAATATTGAACGGGCAAAAAATAATCTAAACAAGCTCCGCTGGGATGTGGAAAATGAAGAGGAAGTTAATACGAGAACGAGAGAACTAGTCAAGTCCTATTCGCATACGCGTCCTGATAATTCGGGCTGGCACACGGCTTATGCGGGCAATCGGACAAGTGCTGAGGTGGTAGCTGCTGGTAATATTGCGGTGTCACCCCAAGCGGTGGTTAATATGTGGATGGCATCAGAGGAAAATCGTAAAGTACTACTGAGTCCAGATTTCAAAAGTGTAGCAGTGGGTATGGTATTTGATCCCACATCTGAACATAAAACTTATTGGTTGCAATATTTCAGCGCCAACTAGAACTTGAACAAAAAACATGCTATATTAAGGTTATGCTTAACGAGGTTAAAAAGTAGTGGGCCTTTTGAGCTTTCTAGGTAAAAAGTACTCGAATTACGAACACGAGATACTCTCTCCCAATCGTCGCGTGCGATGTGTTTTTGCTTTGAGAGAAGGGCATGTTTGTTATGAAGTCGAGCGAGACGGCAAGCCTATAGTTCGTGAGTCTTATCTTGGGCTGGAGTTGATGGGGGAGCTACCGCTTGGGAAAAAAGCGGTCTTGGTACGCGTGCATGAGCGAGCTATAGATGAAGAGTGGGAGACCCAGTGGGGCGAAGAGCGGCTGGTTCGTAATCAATGTCAAGAAACTACTTTTTATTTATCAGAAGACACCGATGATCGCCGGCTCATGACTATCCGTTTTAGGGTGTTTGATGATGGTGTGGCTTTTCGTTATGAAATTCCACCCCAGCCAAAATTTAGAAGGTTGGCAATCACGGACGAGATGACAGAATTTAAGGTCGAACCAAATGGTTACGCCTGGAAAATTCCGGCGTACCAGCCCGATCGCTATGAGTATAATTATGAACGCGTGGCGGTTTATGAATTAACCGAATCGGTGCATACCCCGCTGACAATTCAAACGCCGACTGGAGTATTTTTGTCAATCCATGAAGCGGCGCTTTATGATTATGGCGGCATGACGCTAAAACTAGACAAGTGGCATGCTTTAAAAACTGATATTACACCGCTGTCAGACGGCGTACGCGCTTATATTGATTTACCATTTAACACGCCCTGGCGAGTTATTATGATGCACGATACAGCAATTGGCTTAACCACCAACCGAATGATTTTAAACTTAAACGACCCACCTGCACATGATTTTTCTTGGGTGAAACCAATTAAATTTATGGGGATTTGGTGGGCGATGTATGTGGGGGAGTGGACTTGGGCGCCCGGAGAACGTCATGGTGCCACGACGGAACATGCCAAAGAATACATTGATGCTTGCAAGCGTTTAGGAGTGGGTGGATTACTTGTAGAGGGGTGGAATGTTGGCGGCTGGGAGGGTGATTGGTTACAGAGCGGGGCGCACAGCAGTTTTGTGGAGGCAGTAAGCGACTTTAATTTGCCAGAAGTGGCAAAATATGCCAAAGATAATGGCGTAGAGCTGATGGGGCACCATGAAACAGTGGGCTTTGTCGATAATTACGAAAAACAATTAGCTGAAGCTTATGAATATTATGCTGAAAATAACGTACATTATATTAAGTCTGGCTATGCCGGTAGTATGATGACGATTCAGGGGCGCAAAGAATACCATCACTCGCAAATTGGGGTTAAGCACTATCAAAAAGCCTTGGAATTGGCAGCGAAATATCATATCATGCTGAACGTTCATGAACCAATCAAAGGCACTGGCATTGAACGGACTTGGCCAAATGTTTTAACGAGAGAGGGCGCGCGCGGACAAGAGTATGAGGGCGGAGCATTGGAACCATCGCACGCCTGTATTTTACCCTTTACACGCCTGTTGGCGGGTGGTATGGATTATACCAGTGGAATTTTCGATGTCACTAATAGTACAAAACGTCTGGCTTCAACTTTGGCGCGGCAACTAGCTTATTATGTGACGATTTTTTCTGGCGCCCAGATGGTGTCTGACCGACCACGTTTTTATGAAGAAAAATACCCTGAGGCCTACAAGTTTATTTGTGACGTGCCGGTGAGTTGGGAAAAAACTGTTCCACTGATGGGAAAAATTGGTGAGTATTTTGTGGTGGCACGCAAAGAGCGCGGGGGTGAAGATTGGTTTGTGGGTGGAGTGACGAACGCAATGGGACGCCGCGCGAGACTAGTTTTAGACTTTTTAGAGCAGGGAGAGTATTTGGCAGAAATTTATCGTGACGCTAATGATGCACATTATCGCGATAATCAATTGGCGATTGACATCGAATCAAAAATGGTAACAGCAGAAGACGCGCTTGATCTCTGGATGGCGCCAGGTGGCGGTTTTGCAATCAGATTTATTAAAAAATCTTAAGGCTGCTTGGTATTGGCAGTTTCAACGCGGAATTTGAGATCGCGCAAAATGTTCATGTAGTACATAAAGGCATCGTAAGGGGAGTCGTAGGCAGAAAAGTAGGCATGAACATCGCCGTCGTTCCAATATTTTATACTCATATAATAAGAGTGGTCGGATGTGGTTAGTCTATGAAAATCTTCAATTAGTTGGGGATCACGAATGGTTTTTATTTGCTCTTTCAGATCATAGAGAGTCTGCATAGCTTCATCCTGCAAGGCGTTCCCCATCCAAGCAGAAAGATCACGCTCCATATCAGCCCAAGTAACGGTCTGAGGCATAGAAATTTCACCGGCTGGCTCCATCAGGTCGCAGGCTTCAGAGACAGTGACAAAACGATTGTCGTAAACACTGAGCCAAGAATCAATCAGTCGATTCATAAAATCAAAGATGCCCGTATCTTCCCACTGGTGCTCGCCAAAAGTCTCAAAATCCATAAAAAGGTTAATTAGATTGCCGCGCAAGAAGTCCGTATCAAGCCACTTTTGATATTTAGGAACAGTTAGCGGCCATTCACTCCATTTGCGATCAGAAAAGCGAAAAGCAATATCATCTGAGAGGCGGTAATTTTTTAATAATAATTTAATATTTTTACAACCATGGGGATAATAGACATGATTAGGGCTACGCCACTCTAAAACCTTATCCCAACCTTCAGCCAAAATACCTTTAAAGCCATAGTCCTCCGCCCATTTGGCAAGTTCGTCATTATAGGCAAGTTCAGTATTGCGGAAAACTTTTGGAGAAACCCCAAAGAGATCTTGAATTTTTTCTTGATGCAGGCGCACTTGGCTTTCGAATTCTTCGCGATCATAAAAGAAGGCTAGTGAGTGATAATAGGTTTCGGCAACTAGTTCAACTTTACCGGTTTGAACAAGTGTTTGTAGCTTAGCAATGAGCTCTGGCGCCCACATTTCGGCCTGCTCCAGCCAAGTGCCAGTAGTAGAGAGTGAGACCTTAAAGCCTGGGTGTTTTTTGATATTGCGCTCGATTAAATCCAGCGTGGGGCGATAAGATTTTTCGGCAACTTTCAAGAAAATGCGCTCGTTGTTTTGTTTGCCACGAAAACTATTATCTGTCCAATAATCGTGGTTATTTGCGACATCAAAAATAGAGTATTGGCGGTAGCGAAATGGCTGGTGCATGTGTAGGTACAGCGCAATAGCTCTCATTAAATTACATTCCTCTTATGCTTAGCAACTTCATTATAAACCGAAAGGCATTTTTTCGCAATATCATCCCATGAGATACGGTGGTATTCGCGCTTAATTCCCTTTTGCAAGGTCTGCTTGAGAGCCTGACTCTTGGAAATAGCGACAATGGCATCGGCAAGCTTCTCTTCATCCCAGAAATCGTAAGACATGATTGAGCGAAGAATTTCAGCCACACCAGACTGTTTGGTGATCACCAAAGCATCACCATGATGGGCGGCCTCAAGCGCAGTGAGACCAAAAGGTTCCGATACAGAACTCATCACAAAAATGTCGGAAATAGAATAAATGTCGCGAAGTTGTTTGCCACGCACAAAACCGGTGAAAATCACATTTTTAGCAATACCGAGCTCGGCAGCAAGCTTAATCAGTTTATGTTTTTCTTCACCATCGCCAGCAAAAACAAAAATCAACTTGGGGTTTTTATTAATTGCTTTAGCGGCAGCATGCATCATATGCCAGAGTCCTTTTTGAACGGTGAAGCGCACAACGGTAGAAACAATAACATAGCCTTGTTTTTTAAGGTTTTCGAGATAGAGGTAGTTGCTGCGATCATATAAATAATCTTTAGTCAGAAATTCTTCCCCGAGCGCATTATAAGCAACGTCGATCTTATCCAGCGGAATCTCGTATTTTTTATGAATAATCCGCTTGGTAGATTTAGAGACGGCAAAAATTTTATCGGCAAGCAAAAGGCCTTCGCGCTCAATGGCATGCACGACAGAATTACCACCATTCATGCCAGAACGGTCATATTCTGTTGCATGAACATGGGCAATTAGCGGAATACCATAATTTTTCTTGGCAAGCATACCGGCCTCAAAAGTTAGCCAATCGTGTGCATGTACTAAGTCCGGCTTAAAATCCATCAGATATTTTTCGACAAACTGGCAATATTGTTTTTGGACATCACGAATAGAGATGAGTTCCTCGGTGTTTTTGAAAGTGGGGAAAACCGCTTCTTCAATATAGTGCGAATCATAGGCACCAAGGCCATAACGAAACAGCGGGTCAAGTTTAGTGGCGCTAAGCACATGCATAAACTTAATTTTTTTATGATCAGAGGTGTAGGGAACAACAAAATCAATATCAGCACCCTGGTCCGCCAGGGCTCGAGAGAGGTTCAAGCAAGCTACTCCTAACCCTCCACTGTTATGCGGTGGTAGCTCCCATCCTAGCATGAGTATTTTCATCACCTATTATTTTAACACAGAATGTGATAAAATGGCGAGTAAATCATAATGATTTTACGTACAGGGGCGTAGTACAACGGTTAGTATGGCGGTCTCCAAAACCGTAGATATGGGTTCAATTCCTGTCGCCCCTGCCAAATTTTGAATTTTGTGGTATAATAAAGACAGGTTGGGCGCTTTTATTATTAATTGGTGTTAATAGATGAAAAGATTGACAGACTTTATTGTCAACAAGAGTAAGTTTTTGTTGGTCGGATTTATAGTTCTTGCGGTGGTGGGGTTTTTGGTGTCTTTAAAGGTGCCGATTAACTATGAGCTCTCGGAATATTTACCAAGTGATTCGGAAACTAAAATTGGCTTGGATGTAATGCAGCGTGAGTTTGATGACAACATTAGTACTCTCAATGTATTGTTTAGTAATTTGCCCAAAAGCGACCAAGAGCTGATTTATAAGGAATTAAGTGAGCTTGATGGCGTGACGGCTGTGGAGCCAGCTAAAAACCAAGAATACGGAGAAAGTAATTATACTTTGTATGTCGTGACAGTAGGGGCAGCAAAAGATTCAAAGCGAGCGGCGAGTGTTTATAATGAAATTTTGGATAAATATGAAGATTATGAGCCAGACACTGGGGGCGAAGTTTCGGATTATAATAAGCCTTTACTTCCGACATGGATTGTGGTGTTGGCAGTAATTGCTGCTCTGATTATTTTAGTTGTAATGTGTAACTCTTATATCGAGCCCTTCCTTTTTCTATTTGCAATTTTGATTGGTATTAGCCTAAACAGTGGTACAAACATCATCTTTCCGAGTATTTCAAATATCACAAATTCAATTTTCCCAATTTTGCAAATGGCACTGTCAATGGATTATTCGATTATGTTAGCGCACCGTTATGCGAACGAGCGGAGAAAGTTTGCAGATAAAAAAGATGCGATGAAACAGGCCCTGAGTAAGTCATTAACAGCAATCTTAGCAAGTTCAGTCACTACTATTGCAGGACTGTTGGCGCTGGTGTTTATGAACTTTGCGATTGGCAAAGATTTAGGATTTGTGCTGGCAAAAGGCGTGTTCTTTTGTCTGTTTTCAATTCTTGTTTGTATGCCGGGACTGCTTTTAATCTTTGACAGCCTAATTCAAAAAACTCAGAAACGTTCGCCTAGATTCCCGGTTCAAGCCCTTGGCACGCTACAGCATAAGATGCGCTTTATTTCCCTGCCGCTGTTTATAGCAATTTTTGTGATTTGCTTTTTATTAAAGGGAAATCTCGGCACTTCGTATAGCCTTGATGATGTTGGTCGCGATTCACAAATTTTCACACTTAATAATCAAATCGCGGTGATTTATGAAGGCGCAGATGATGAAAAAGTAGCGGAATACTGTAAGGAATTGCGCGGGGACGAAAAAGTGAAAAAAGTATTGTGCTACGGTACAACGATTAACGAAAAATTAACCTACAGCGAGTTAGTCAAGCAAATGCAGGAAATGGGTGGAGAGCTGACAGTTGATGAAAATTTCTTAAAAATCATCTACTACAGATATCATCGCCCAGCGGAAAAAGAGCGGATGGCCTTAAATGAGTTTATTCATTTTGTGAAAACCGAGATTGCCGATAATGCCCTGCTCGCAGATAAAGTTGATGGCAGCGATTTGGACAAAATAGATAAAGCGACAGAGTTTATCAATCCAAGTGAATTTAATAAAAAGAAAACTAGTGGTGAGCTAGCAAAAACTTTTGCGATCGATAAAAATCTGGTTGATGATTTAGTAATTTATCAAAACGCAGGAAATGTTGCTACTAGGATGCAAATTACGGAACTAATTAATTTTGTCAATAATGAGCTGCCTGGCACAAAATATGCAAATTATATTACTGCCGACGCAAGACAGCAACTAGCAACGGCGGCAAAGTATGCCAATCCGACGACTATAAATACAGCGCTGGGCTACCAAGACATGGCAAGGTTATTTGGTATGTCTGAAAAAGATATGCGCGAATTGTATATTTATCATATTTTAGTGGGCGGAACGAATCGCCGAGTTGGACTACAAGAGTTTTCGGCAATGCTAAAAAATCCAAGGCTAATTGAGCAAAAATACTGCGTGAGTAAGAAACGACTGACGCCACTTGAATTAGTGCAGTTTATTTTGTCGCGAAAAGATGATCGTATTTTGTCGAGAAAGCTTGATGGCGCGACACTAAATCAGCTTGCAACTCTCAATAATTTGATGCTGAGCGTGCAAAATGGTACGCGCTACAGTGCAGCAGAATTGGTAAATATCTTTGGTATAGACGCTGAAAAAATGCAACTTCTTTATTCACTGTATGAAATTAAACACCTACAAAAAACTATACTGCTGAGCAATCGAGATTTTGTGAATTCAGTACTTAATGTGGCGCAAAACTCTGAGTATGGTAGCCAAATTGATGCAGGACAACTGGCGCAATTAAAAACTTTACAAAGGTTGATGAATGAAGCAGCGGCTGGAAAAACTTATGACAAGAATGAAATGTTTAAATTATTAAAAAGCCTGGGTGGAGAAATCAGCCAAAATGACCTGGATTTGTTATACACATATTACGGCAGTATTAAAAATTATGATGATAGCTACACGATGACTTTAGAGGAGTTGGTAGCGTTTTTGAATGATAAAATTTTACCCGATAAACGTTTTGCCAGTTTTATCAATGATGAGCAACGAACAAGCTTAGAAGATGCAAAAAGTATGATTGCCGAAGCAAAAAGGCAGTTGGTTGGCGATAAATATTCCCGTATGATTCTAAGTACGCACTATGCAACAGAAAGCCCCGAGACTTTTGCCTTTGTGCAAAAAATCAAAGATGATCTGGGGCAGCAAGTGGATGGCGAATTTTATGTAATCGGTAGTTCCCCAATGTCTTATGAAATTAGTCAAACATTTGATGACGAAATGACTCTAATCACAATCCTAACCATAGTTTTCATTTTCGTCGTAGTTCTCTTCATGTTTAAATCAATTTCTATACCCGCGGTTCTAGTTCTCTTAATTCAGTGTGCCGTTTTCTTGACTATGGGAATTATGTCGTTCTGGGATGATAAGATTTATTTCTTGGCACTTTTGATCGTGCAAAGTATTTTGATGGGGGCAACTATTGACTATGCGATTCTCTACACGACCTATTATTTGGAATTTCGACAAAATTTAAACAAAAAAGAGGCGCTAATTAAGTCATATAAATATTCAATCAATACGATTTTATCTTCGTCGTTAATTTTAATGTTGGTTACGCTCGTAGTCGGTAATTTCACGACAGACGCTACGAAAAAAATCTGTCTCGCAATCTCAGAAGGAACTTTCTGTTCGTTAATCTTAGTGCTGTTCTTGCTACCATCCTTGCTTGCCGCACTAGATTTCTTAATTACACGACGCAACCGTAAGCGAAACGCGCAAAAGGTGCTATAATTAAATCATGAAGGCATTAATCACGGGAGCAGCAAAAGGACTGGGGCTGGAGTTTGCAAAGCTGCTGGAAAAACGAGGTTATAAATTAATTTTGGTGGATTGCGACGAAGAAGCACTCGCGAAAGCCAAAGTAATTTTTCCATCTGATACAAAAGCTTGGAAAATGGATCTCAGCGATATGGGCGACGTTAAAAAGCTAGCAGGAAAAATTGATGACGAACAAGTTGATGTTCTGATAAATAATGCTGGCTATGGCTACTACGGCGCGTTTGAGCAAACTGATTTGGATCGCGAAATGAATATGTTAGACCTAAATGTAAGAGCAGTGCATGTTTTGACGAAAGCGGCATTTACAATGATGTTAAAGCGCGGGCGAGGATATATCTTAAACGTATCTAGTACGGCAGGATTTATGCCGGGCGGCCCAATGATGGCGGCCTATTACGCAACCAAGGCTTATGTACGCAGTTTAACCGAAGCCGCAAATTACGAAGCGAGACTGAAAAAACCAAATGTAGTGGTCTCTGTACTGTGTCCAGGACCGATGGATACGAATTTTAGCGAAACGGCAAGCGTTAAATTTGCGAGCCATGAACTGTCGCCACAAAAAGTAGCTAAATATACCTTAAAACAGATGATGGATAAAAAGAAAATGCTTGTGATCCCTGGTTGGCAAATGAAGGCAGTAAAATTCTTTAGCCGATTTTTCTCTGATCGACAATTGCTCAAATGGACGCGTCAATTCCAAAAATCTAGAAAAAAATGAAAGAGTCTATCAAGCAAGTTATTTTAAAAAGTACAAAGTTTGAAAGATATTATCTTGCAACTTGTTTTTTCATCTATATCGTTTTTTTTATTAATTAGCTTGTTTAATCCGGGCGCACTGATTGTAACACTACTGAAAGTCGGGAGTATTTTTCTCTGTTTTTTGTTTGTAGCGATCAGAAATCGAAAAGACTGGCTTTTACTTTTGGCACTATTTTTGACTTTTGCAGCGGATGTCATTTTAGCGATTAATAATGTCGAGATTTCAGGCATCATTGTGTTTTGTTTAGCGCAAAGCCTACATTTTGTGCGCCTATCACGCAACGCGCTCAAAGGTATGATTATTTATACTTTAGTTATAATTGCCATATTGATAGTCAATTTTTTCTATAAAACAAACTTTATATATGTGGTTGCAGAGGTCTATACTCTGTTTTTAATCACAAACCTAATACTGGCGTTTAATTCCTTGAAGCGCACCGACTCTTTACAGGCCAAATGTGCGTTTTTGGGATTTGTTTTATTTCTAATCTGTGATTTATGTGTAGCAACATCATATTTATCCCTGACTGGCGTATTCCCAAGCTTCTTGTATAATTTGGCGAATTACTGCGCTTGGCTATTTTATTTACCCGCACAAGTTTTTCTTTCCAATAGCTCAAAAACTATGGTACAATAATAAGTATTATGGAAGGTAATCAAAATAAAGCTCGTGCCATCTTGGTGTTTGGTACGCCGTGTAGTGGGAAAACAACGTTTTGTGAGAAGTTTGCAAAGCGTTTTCGTGTGCCTTTCTTCGATCTCGAAGAAATCGGCGAAAAATATAAACTTAACTACGAGCAGGTGGTTGGCTTAGTGACAGAGTTGGCAAAAACTGGCCAAACTTTGGTGTTTGAAGGATATCTCGACACCGAAAAAGAGCGCGAAACGCTCAAAGAATTGCTTAAAGAGGCCGATTATGATCCGTCCCTAGTTTGGGTGCAGACTGACTCTAACACCACTAAAAAACGTATGAAAATGCGCTTGAAATCGGTGGAAAAAGCAAAAACGGAATATGAATCACGCTTGAAGACAATGGAAGCCCCATCTGAAGAAGAGCCAGCAATTGTGATCTCTGGCAAACACACTTTTGAAACCCAGCTCAAACACGTTTTGACACAACTTTAGAATGATTTTAGAAGACGCGGAATTTGGCGAGATTATCGTGAGAAAAAGCCCGCTATCACGTAGCGTGCGATTTTCGGTTTCAACTTCTGGGCGACTGCAAATGTCGGTACCAAAATATACGAGTAATTTTTTAGTGAAGCGTCTGATTAGTGCAAATCGTGAGCATATCCGTAAAAGTCTGCCTTTAAATGACCCAAAAACTCAGCGCGCAAGGGACGAGAAGAAGCAAATTTTGATGCGCAAAGCACGTAAATATCTGCCATATCGCTTAGAATATTTGGCTAAATTACATGGTTATCAATTTGAGCGCTGTCGGTTATCGCATGCTAATACGCGTTGGGGAAGCTGCTCTTCAAATGGCACAATCTCTCTGAATATCGGTTTGATGAAATTACCGGAAATTTTGCGGGATTATGTGATTTTACACGAATTAGCACATATTAATCATATGAATCATTCGGCAGAATTCTGGGCAGAAGTGGGCACGCACGACCCAAAATATAAAGAGCACCGCAAAAAGCTCAAAATGTTCAATCCTGGTGTATAATAAGGTTATGTATAGGTTATCTCTAGTTATTAGCGAAGTTTATAATAAATATTTGCCATTGGCGGAAAAGGCGGGCATAACGCTGAATTTGGATTTTCCTGACACGACGCAAGAAGTAAAAGATCCCGAAAAGCTTAAAAATGAGCTAGATAAACAATTAGAGTCGGCATTGGGGCGGTCAATTAAGGGTGAGATTACAATTGAGGTGAAAAAGGGGCAAATCGTGATTCGCGATACAGGAACGGTGTTAAGTAAGCCAATGTGTGAAATACTAGAAAATAGCGAGCGAATCACCGTGACTTCAAGAGTTGGGTTTGGTACAAAAGTCGTAATTGATCTCTAAACTTGATCGGCAAAAAGTAAAAAGCGGTGAGTGGCATCGCCGCCTGGACGAGATTCGCCGGCGCAAGTCATCAAGGCAAGTGAGTAATTAGCTCCATCATAGCGAGCATTTACGAGATCGTACATGCCGTTGATGTCGTGGCTTTTGGTACCAATGGCGGCTTTTTCAACGGTTAGTGCGCGACGCACAATATAGGTGCGATCTTGACCATCGATGCGCGCGCGAAAGGTGCTGCCAATTGATAAGGTGGGGAGGTCGCGAAATACGGCAGGGCTATTGTGTCCAAAAAGATAGGCAAAATGTCCAGAGCGAGTCTGGGTTCTAGCATTAACATAGCGCTTAACGATCGAGCCAGCATCATCAGTAGTGTTGTCGGTGTTTTGGATTTCAATTTGGCGGCCGAATAGTTCAATAAATGACGCGTAACTAGGAGTAGATGAAGGAGTGGGTTTGGGCTGAGGCTTGGCTTGAGGCACCTGACGGGCTGGGGATGCAGTTTTGATAGTAGTCGTGTCTAGTGCTGGCTCAGTCGCGAGTTCTAAATTATGTTGTTTTTCAATAATAGCGGGTGGTGTTGGGGTGGTAGCGGTTTGAATTTCTTGCAGACTAGCAGCATCAGCATTCAAAAAACAGGCTAAACTAAAAAACCCGATACAAAGCAAGATATAACCGAGGTTAAAAAAATGACATCGACGAATTTTCGACATAAAAAACTCCCAAAAACTCTCTTATTGGTTCTACTATAGCACACTTTTGACTTTTTTGCAATTATTTTGGCTAGTTTTGGAAATTTTACAACAAAAAACCTCCACTAGGGAGGTTTTTAATAGTTTAGACTAACGCTTTTTCTCTTTTACTTCGTTACGACCGAGGCTTTTCTTGGTTTCGGTAAAAACCACGTGTTTGCGGAGAACAGGATCGTATTTTTTCAGGGAAAGCTTATCTGGATTGTTCATGGTGTTCTTTTTAGTATAATAAGCACGAACACCAGTTTCCTCTGAAACCAGACCAACGAGTTTGCGTTTTGTATTACTTTTCTTTGCCATACTCGGACTATTTTAGCATAGATTAAGGTAAATGTAAATATTAAATGGAGCCGTGTGTATTTCATACACTTGCTCCACTCTAAAACCCCAACAAAAAAGCAAGCTTTTTTGGCTTGCGTTTTTTCGTGGAGCCGTGTGTCGGCTCTGCCCCGACGACCTGCCGCTTACAAGGCGGCTGCTCTACTAACTGAGCTAACACGGCACAGAAGAATCATACCAAAAATTGCGTTTTGCCGCAAGTTTTGGTATAATACGGCTGTTGCTGGAATCGTCTAGTGGCAATGACAAGAGACTGTAAATCTCTCGCCTTCGGGCTTCGTAGGTTCGAGTCCTACTTCCAGCACCATTTATTAATTTGGCAAAATGCCGCGATAGCTCAGTTGGTAGAGCGCATCCATGGTAAGGATGAGGTCTCGGGTTCGAATCCCGATCGCGGCTCCATTTTTTGCCAATTTTATAATCTAGTGCTATTTGAGCTTGTCGTAAATTTCTTTGGAGTATGGATAGAGTGCCTGAATGTGGTTTTCGAGAAAATAATAATGTTTGACATAGGCGCAAGTTAGGACGATCAAGATAATAGTTAAGACATAGATTGGGAACGAGGCGGTGATAACGAGGCTATAATACGAGCAGACGGCAGACAAAGCGAGAGCGCCGAGAGTCAAGACGACGAAAAACAACATAATAATCAGATGAATCAGGCGTTCGTGCTGAAAATTTTTCAGCATGGCGTCGTGATATTTGGCGAGCTCTTTGGTTGGCGTTTTGGCGGCCTCTTTGATAAATTTTTCGTAAGATTTAATTTGTGCTTCCATATCAATATTATGTCATAGATTATGTCAAAATTCCATAAAAAATCCCCCAACAACTTGTTGAGGGATCGGGTTTTTATCCTCCTCACAGGTGAGCTAGGTGCCCGCCTGTGTTATTTTCGCAAATTTTTTGCGCCAGTCGTATAACCTTATATTTCAGCTATACGATAACAAATTGCGAGGACCTCGTCCTCGGTGGCGTTTTCACAAATACCATTTTTGATATATGTGTCGTAAGTTAGAATGCCTTTTTTAAGCACAGCAACTTCCCAAAAAGTTTTATTACCCCAGGAAGTGCCATTTTTGATGATAACGCCGTATCCGTTAGAGAAGTCAGCCCTGTATTCAAGGTCGCTATATTGACACCTAACAGCAATGCTCTTAATACATTCTTTGACTTCATTTGACAAAATAGCCATGGAATTGCCCCCTTTCTGCTTAAATTACGAGTTTGCATATTTACAAACTACCCTTTTATTATAGCACATGTTGCACGGATAGTCAATAATATAAGGTGAGAAACTGGGTTATTTGCGCTGATTAACACGACTTTTCTAGTGATATTAGTGGCGATAACGATGTTGTTATAGCCATAAAAAATCCCCCAACAGATTGTTGAGGGATTCTACTAAAATTGTCATTTACTCACCATGACCTTTGCGCCGGCCGCATGAGCAGTACCGTAGTCGTCTACCTGTGCGTTCTTGAAGCGGTCAATTTCGACGCTACCGGATGACGGATCGCCGGAGTATTCAGTGTTCTTTATCTTTTCCGATACAGCATTCTTCTGAATCGTATCAATGACGAAACCTTGAATTTCGGCGAGTTTATCGGCGGTATTTGCGTCGACATAAATGCTTAAAGCATCAGTTCTTGCCATGGTTTATTCCTTTAAAATGACCGTAAACCTGCTTGAGTCCTTTGAAGCTCAGTTTTCGGTTTTGTACCCTCGCCATAATCTTCGGGGGAGGTACCAGCTAGCTTGGCTTTAACTCCGGCTTCTACGGCCTTATTGAAAGCTTTTTCTAGCTTATCGATATTGGCATTGGTTTTATCCTCATCAATATCAATAACGAAGTCTACGAGACTAGTATCGATATTTCTTTCGAGAAGCGCGTCTTTGGCGTCTATCTTTAAGACGCTTTTCGGCCTTTGAATTTGCCTCAGCTAATCGCTTGCTGACGATTTCGTTAACTTGTTCCTGACTAAACGAAGTAGTTTCTTAGTCTTTACCCTCATCTGTATTTTGAGGTGTAGAATCTGAATCTTGCATATCATTCCTCTGTTTTACGCCCATCGGCTAGTGATTAGCAATAAAAAACGACAAGGTTTTGACTTGTCGCAATTAACTAATGTATAATTTGATTACACCATAAACGATTTGTAATTAAAAGGTTTTTAAGTTAAAAATGGAGTCAGTGTTACTATTTGGGAGGTGGCCAACCGTTTTTTTAAATTTTTGTTTTGCGGTCGGGATCAAATAGAACAGCATTTGAGAGGCGCTCTTTGGCTAGGCGCCTCTCTTTTGCATATCGCTACCAAAAGCTATAATTGTATAGCTATTTGCGAGAGAGCTGAATTTTTAGTTTTCAAGTAGCTATTTTTGACTTTCTCTGAGTAAGCAGAATCTAAGCTGACATCTCTAGCGAGCTCATTATAATATGATATAAACCAGGCCTGTTCTTGATGTTTTATCTTGTCGCCAACTTCTGGATACCTATCTCGCAATACTTCTGCTATGTGAGTGGCATTAAATAGTTGATGTAGGTATTGTTTTAGATAAGATTCTCTTAGATCACTAATGCTTGTATTTTTTCCTCTAGTTTTAGTGTCGGCATAATTATCGAAATTTGTATTTTTAAGTGGTCTAGTTTTTAGTACATCTTGGTGTAGGACATTCCATAAATTATATACACAGTGCATCACTTGGTCATTGGTTAGATTATTATTTGGATTCTGAATGTATGATAGGATGTTTTTAACATTTGAGCTGTCCATTAGCGCATAGGTGGCAATCTCTACACCAAAATCATCGGTTATTGTACCTATGTCATCTGTGCTGTCAACGCTCGCAATGCTTTTGTTGAAGAAAATTTCTGGCTTGACTTGGCCAGCATCGTCAAAGAACTCTGCTAGTTGCGGGAATTGTTTGACAATATTTGGATCCTTTCCAATACTTTTTCCAAGTTGTTCAATGTCGTATTGAATGTATGGCATTTCTTGACCATTTTCATCGACCTTTAAGGCAAACGCACGCCTAACCCTTACTTCTTGTTCATTTTCTTTGCATTTAGACCAATGTTCTGATGCACGTCTATCACCCTCCTTATCTTTTTTACCCCAATAATATTGCCTTTCGTGTTCGGAGATGAATTTACGGCATTGTCGCCACGCTTCTTCGTCAGCCTGAATTTCTATCTCATCGCTATCGTGATTCGCTTGGTAATAGCCGGTTTTGACTTCGTTCCCATTTTCGTCAAGCACTTTATTTAAGTCTTTGTCTATTATCTGGAAACACTTACTTTGATTCTTTCTCAGAACTTGATTTAATATGTAAGCCATGGCACTGCTGTTTTCTTTGCCGTCCGCCATCATAAACTTTTGATAATCATGCGTAAGTTCGTGGAACGAAACTAGCATGAGGGAATAAAGATCCGTAATGGTTTCTGGTCTTGATTTGCTGAGTCCTTCCTCTGACGATAGGGACATGTCGTTAATCTTATTTTGCTCAAGTACGCAATAGTTTTTTGTTGAAACACCAGTGCTTACGGATATTAATTTATTATTCTTATTATCCCAACCTTTATTATTCGCGATAATGATTCGTCTTTCTTTTAACCTGTCATCAAGTGTATCTTTATAGGCAAAATAGTTTGCCAAT
>CAYFRK010000003.1:0-60102 GCA_964345645.1 uncultured Candidatus Saccharibacteria bacterium | reverse complement strand
GGTGTTTTATAAAACCCCAGTCCGTCAAAATATGACGCTGGTTGCACAATGGGAATGTAGCGTCAAGGTTTCTAACGCAACTCAATTAACCGAAGCCATCAAAAATGCTACATCAGAAAATACTACTATTTGCTTGGCTAAGAGCTTTAGTATTGACGAAGATCTTAATAAAGATAAAGGTTCATTTATCATCGAAGGTAAGTCGATTGTTCTCGATCTAAATGGCTACAAAATTACTAACAATGCCGACAGGGATATCTTCTACGTCAAACCAAAAAGCACTCTTAGAATCCTAGACAGTACTAAAACCGAATCTAGTGGTGCAGAATCAATCTCTGGACGCTATATTTTCCGTGCAGAAGGTAAATTGATTATCGAAAACGGTCACTATAAAACCCCAGAGTACGCACTCTACTTTAGGACTAATACCTCAAACGTCACCATTAATGGCGGCATCTTCGATGGTTATATTGGCTCCAACGGTGATGCAAGAGAGGATAAAGGTGGAGAAGGTATGAAGCTCACCATCAACGGTGGAAAGTTTAACAAAATCATCTATCTCCCTGGTAAAAACGGTGTAACCAAGATTACCGGTGGGGAATTTACCCCCGAAGACGCAGAGGGCGCTGCTATTGAAATCAAGGCTGGTACCCTTAATATTTCTGGTGGTGAATTTGTTTATGATATAGATAACTTTGATATCAATAACAAGCCAGAAACCGTTGTTAATACTGGTAAAACTGGTAGCTTTATAGCCCCCATCGTCATTGGCAAGCCAAGCAGCTCCAATAACGAGACCTCTTACGCTAGCCCAATTATTGTAAATATTACTGGCGGTACTATTAAAAACAACTTGTATGAAAATGATAGAAAAAGCTACGCATTAGCAATTGTTGATCAAAGTACAGAAAATAACAAGCAAGATATTACCGTCACAATCGAAGCAGGCGTAACTATCGTTGGTGAAATCTATAAACGCGGACTCGAAGCTGGCAAGATAAACTTTACCGACCACAGGCTCTAAAACCACTAAACACAAACCTAAAACTATGCGCTTAAAGCGCATAGTTTTTTCTTGCCTATTTCAACACTCCGTGTTATAATCAATCTATAAAATATTAAACGAAACAGCTATGGGAGATTTCCTGATAAAACCCATAGCAAAGGAAAGGAAATCATATGACTGTAGATGTCGATATGAAAGCGCTACTTGAGGCCGGCGCTCACTTTGGCCACAAAACCAGCCGTTGGCACCCTAAAATGGCGCCATACATTCATAGCAAGCGTCAAGACGCACACATTATTAACCTTGAAAAAACCGTAGAGGGTTTAGAAAAGGCTTTGCCAAAACTCACTGAAATCGCAAAAAGCGGTAAAAAAGTGTTGTTTGTTGGCACCAAAAAACAGCTCAAAGAGCTGGTCAAAACCACAGCCGAATCGGTTGATATGCCCTACGTTACCGTGCGCTGGGTCGGCGGCACTCTCACCAACGTCGATACTGTCAATCGCCAAGTCAAAAAACTCAAAGACCTTGAACGTCGCATGGATTCTGGCGAACTTGAATCTCGCTATTCCAAACTCGAAGTTCAGCGCTATCAAGAAGAAATCGACCTCTTGAATGAGCGCTATGGCGGCATCAAAGAAATGACCGATCAACCCGCCGCTATCATCGTCACCGATGCCATTCAAGACAAAAACGCCATCAAAGAGGCCAACACCCTCAATATCCCTGTCATCGCTATCACTGACACTAATATTGATCCCACTGGCATCGACTACATCATTCCTGCCAACGACGACGCCGTCAAGGCCGTGGCACTGATTTTGGATTATTTCGTCAAAGCGATTAAAGAAGGTAAAAAATAAGGAGATTTTATGACTGTTTCTATTGAACAAATCAAAAAACTAAAAGAGCTCTCTGGCGTTGGTCTCACCGATGCTAAAAACGCTCTCGTCGAAGCCAATGGTGATTTCGATAAAGCGCTCGAAGCAATGCGCAAAAAAGGTCTTACCAAAGCTGAAAAACGTGGCGACCGCGAAACTCGCGAAGGCCTCATTGACGCCTATATTCACGACGGCCGGATCGGCGCCATCGTCGAAATCAACTGTGAAACTTCCTTTGTCGCCAAAACCGAAGAATTTAAAGATCTTGCTCATAAAATCGCTATGCAGGTTGCCTCAATGGACCCTCTTTACATTTCCGAAGACGATATTCCTGCCGACATCAAAGCTGAAAAAATGAAAGAGCTTGAAGCTAATTTCAAAGGCCCCGAAAAAATGAAAGAGCAAATTCTCAGTGGTCAAGTTAAAAAAGCCTTTGCCGATAAAGTACTCTTAAATCAACCCTACATCTTTGACGATAGCCAAACTGTTGATGCCTTTATCAAGTCCGCCATTGCCAAAACTGGCGAGAACATCACCGTACGTCAATTCAAACGTATCGAGCTTGGTGTCACTGAATAAGCTTTCATGATACAATAAAATCAACTAATTAGGAGTTTTTATGTTCGACAGCCAAAAATATCAAACCGCCATGGAGGGAATAATTACGCGTTTCAAAGACGCCATGAAAAAAGTGCGCACTGGTCGCGCACACCCTGATATGCTTGCCGGTGTCAAGGTTGAAGCCTATGGTCAATGGATTCCGCTCAATCAAGTCGCCAACGTCGTTGTCGCTGATGCCACCCTACTCACAATCACCCCTTTTGATCCTGCCAACTTGCAAAACATTTCCGCCGCCATCCGTAACGACTCCACTCTCGGCCTTAATCCAGCCGATGATGGACGTATTGTCCGCGTGCCAATCCCTGGTCTCACCGAAGAACGCCGTCGTGAAATCGTCAAGACCGCCAGTGCCGAAGTTGAAAACGCCAAAATTGCCATCCGTAATATCCGCGAAGATGCCCGCAAGGACATCAAAGCTGCCGAACTTCCCGAAGACGCCAAGAAGCGCGCCGAAAAAGATATCGATGAGCTGACCAAGACTTACGCCGATAAAGTTGATGCCGAATTTAAACAAAAAGAAGCCGAGATTATGAAAATCTAGGCCTATCTCCCCATTATATCACATAACTTAAGGAATGTCAATGGATAAACCAATTCTACCCACCCATATCGGCTTTATCGTCGATGGTAATCGCCGTTGGGCACGCGAAAAAAATCTCCCTACCTTGAAGGGGCATCAAGTGGGGCTAGAAAAAGTCGAGATAATCGCCGAAACGGTAATCAACTCTGGTGTTAAATTCGCCAGTTTTTATCTTTTTAGTACCGAAAACTGGCAGCGCAGCCAAGAAGAAGTGTCTTATCTGATGAATCTCGCCAAATCTAGCATTGCCAAATTGGCTCAAAAAATGTATGAAAAAAATGTACGTTGCGTGGTTTTGGGTTCTGAAGAAAATGTTTCTGGAAGTCTCTTAAAAGAAATCCGTGCCGCCGAAAAACTCACCCAAGATTGTACCGCTGGCACCATCTGTTTCTGCTTTAACTACGGCGGACAACAGGAAATCGTTGATGCCGCCAATCTCGCCGCTAAAAACGGCACTATCACCATCGAGTCGCTTACAAAAAACCTTTATCATCCCGAGATTCCCCCTGTGGATCTTGTCGTGCGCACCTCTGGTGAAGAGCGCATTTCTGGCTTTATGTTGTGGCGCGCCGCCTATGCTGAATTTTTATTCATCAAAAAATACTGGCCCGACATTGAGCCAGCCGACGTCGAAACCATCCTTGCCGAATTTGCCAGCCGCAGCCGCCGTTTTGGCAAATAATATGCTAAAATAGTGTTCATGAATATCATACTTGGGATTGTGGTTGGGTTTTTCGTTTTGACCCTGTTAGTAATCGCCCATGAGTTTGGGCATTTTATTTTTGCTAGAAAAAGTGGGGTCAAGGTTAATGAATTCGGCATTGGCTTTCCACCTCGCGCCATCGCTTGGCAAAAAGATAAAACCGGCAAATGGCGTCGTCTGCCCAAAAACCGCTGGCCAAAGCCTGAAGAAACGCCAAAATCCATGATCTTCAGCCTCAACTGGCTACCTATCGGTGGCTTCTGTCAAATGGACGGGGAATCAGCCGCCGACACCAAACAGGGAACTTTCGGCGCCACCACTTTCTGGCAAAAAACCAAGATCCTTTTTGGTGGCGTTTTGATGAACTGGCTAGTCGCTATTTTAATTTTTACCATTCTCGCCCCCACCTCTGGTATTCCTTACTTTCTCGACCATCAATTTTACTTATCAAATGACGCCCATATTACAAACAATCACGTTCCCATAGTTGAAGTTATCCCTGATACTCCCGCCGAGCAAGCTGGGTTCAAAGCCGGTGATCTCATCACTAGAATCAACGGCGCTCCTGTCTTTTCGCCTGAAAATATTAAATCGACCAACCAACCACTCGCCGGCCAAATGGTTGATTACGAAATTTTACGTAACGGCGAAACTATGATTTTAAGTCCCACCCTCTCATCAACAGACAATGAATTAAGGCTAGGTATTGAAATGGATTACCCAGCAGAAATACCCACCATTCGTAGCACTTGGTCTGCCCCCATCGTTGGTCTTGTCACCACCGCCCAACTCACTGGCGAAACTTTCAAAGGCCTCGGCCAGCTCTTGTTCAACCTCGGTTCTGGCATTGTTAAACAATTCAATCCCGACGCCAGAGTACGCGAAGCCGGACGTGGCGATATCGGCACCGTCGGCGAATCTGTTTCTGGCCCAGTCGGTATCATTGGCGTGATTTTTCCCGCCTTTACTAGCGGTGGCCTGGCTCAAATCGCCTTTCTCGCCGCCGTGATTTCGCTTTCTCTTGCCTGCATGAATGTTCTCCCCATTCCCGCCCTCGACGGCGGTCGTTGGCTTCTCATTGCTATCTACAAACTGCGCAAAAAACCCCTCGCTAAAGCCACCGAAGAAAAGATTGTCGGCCGCGCTCTCTTTGTACTCTTGGCACTATTTCTCATCGTCACAATTTTGGATATCACTAAATTTTTCTAAGCCATGAAAGACAAATCTCCTTCACCCAAAAAACCAATCAACCTCAAAGCTTTTCTGCATCGCTTTTTTCACATTGCTAAATTTCCCCTACTCGTTGCTATCGTCTTTTTAGCCTGCCAATTTCTCATTTCTCTCCTCGCCGTTCGAATTTTTGGCGAAAAAATTACCGCACCAATCCCTAACACTATTCTTTCCATCATTATCTACGCTGTCGCCTTCCTGAGCATTATTTATCTATCAATCAAATTATTTCACCAATCTCGCCCCACCCGCACCGAACTCGGCCTGAATTCTACCCCCACCTGGACTGATATTCTGCTTGCGCCGATTGGGTTCATCGCCAATCTTTTGCTGGCTGCCATTCTGATATTTTTATTTCAATTTCTGCCATTTTTTGATGCCACCCAACCCCAAGAACTCGGTATTAGCACTCTTATCAGTGGCTTCGATCGACTACTAGCTTTCTTTCTCTTCGCCGTCGTCGCCCCCATCGCCGAAGAGTTAATCTTTCGTGGCTGGCTCTATCAAAAGCTCCGCACTCATATCAAGAAGCATTCTATCTTGCTCTCCACCCTAATCACTTCCGTACTCTTCGGCGCGTTGCACGGACAGCTAAACGTCGGTGTTAATGTTTTTGTAATGAGCGTTATCGCCTGTCTGCTTCGTGAGCTCACCGGTACAATTTACAGCAGCATTCTACTCCACATACTCAAGAATGCCGTTGCATTTTATCTAGTTTTTGTTTTACACTTTGGTTTTTAGCGCTCTTCAGCGTTGAAACGCCTCACTACCAACATCACCGCAAATGCCGTGACTGCCGTTGTTGCGAGAATATAAGCCAAAAGCTCGCTGTTTTTTGCAACACTTTTGCCACTTTGCCCCACACCAGTTTTACCGGCTTTGACCTTGTCTTTAGTTTCTCCCCCGTCAGTCACAACACTCTCTGCAAAAGAATGGTCTGCCTGTACATCATGCTTATCAGTATCTTCCCAAATAACATCGCCTACATTATTAAACAAAACTACCGCTGGCGTACCAGAAGAATTCTCATATGTCCTACCTACGACTACATACCCATTTTCACGGATCATCATTGCGACTGCGGAAAAAATACTAGCTTTGCCCGTTATGTTTTCGCCATCACTATCCTTTTCTCGCCAAGCCTTTCACCTAATACCACGTATCCCTCACTTAGCAAAGCAACGTCTTTAGCATAGCCCCAGTATTCATCTCCCCAACTCGTCTGCCACTCCACCAAACCATTCGCGTTATACTTGACTATCATAGCATCGCTAGAACCATTATTACTTAACGGCGCACCGCTATCTATTGCTCCAACGGTTGCAGATGCAAAAGATCCTACTACTACACAGCCACCGTCATAAGTCGTTGCAATACCATCAAAGCGGTCGTGCCCATCACCACCCCAAACCCTTTCCCACAGCTTAATACCTTCTTTATTATATTTTACTAAAACTCCGTCGCTATCTGTCGCATTTTTGTATTGATGTCCAAGCACAAAAGAACCGCCATCGGATGATCCAACCATTTTTGCACTCGATGCAACAGCCACATGCGTCCTATCCCACGCCCAATCAATATCCCCTTGTGCCGCATATGTCACTGGCGCGAGCAGGGCACTACCTAATAACCCACCTCCAGTGCCAGAACCCCCAACACAGGCAAAATTTGTCGTTTTTTCATTTTATTTCCTTTGCTTATGTTTTTTATGACCTTTTGTACCTCTAATATACCACAAGCGCTTTCTTTATATTAAGCTTTTTTATCACAAAAATGATATAATAAAACCCATGAAACTATCGCAGTCTTTTATCAAAACCTTGCGCACTGCGCCCAAGGACGAAACCGCCAAAAGCGCCGAGCTTTTAATTCGCGCTGGCTATCTCTATAAAGAACTCGCTGGTGTTTATGATTTTCTACCTTTTGGTCTGAAAGTCCTCGAGAATATTAAACAAATCATCCGCGAAGAAATCAATGCCATTGGCGGACAAGAACTCTTGCTCTCCACCCTACAAAACCCCACCCCTTGGCAAGCCACCAACCGCTGGGATTCTAAAGATATGGATATTTGGTTTAAAACCGAGCTTTCTGCTGGTGGCGAACTGGGTCTTGCCCCCACTCACGAAGAACCCGTCACTAGCCTGCTCAAAGACTTCGTCACAAGCTACAAAGATCTGCCTTTTTCCGTTTATCAATTCCAAACCAAATTCCGCAACGAACTGCGCGCCAAATCTGGCATTCTCCGCACTCGCGAATTTTTAATGAAAGATTTATATAGTTTTTCCCCTGACGAAGCCACCCATAATGATTTTTACCAAAAAGTCGAATCCGCCTACGATCGCATTTACGAGCGCGTCGGTCTGGGCGACTGCACCGTCAAAGCCTTTGCCTCTGGTGGTATTTTCACTAAATATTCCCATGAATATCAAACTATTATTCCGATTGGCGAAGACACTATCTGGTTTAATGCCGACAAAAGCGTTGTCTTAAACGAAGAAGTTTTAAACGATGCGGTCTTAAACGATCTCGGCGTGAAAAGGGAAGAGCTAAACTCCACCAAAGCCTGCGAAGTGGGCAATATCTTCACCTTAAAAGACAAGTTTTCTACGCCTCTTGGCCTGCAATTCACCGACCAAAATGGCGAACGTCACCCCGTGATCATGGGCTGCTACGGCATCGGCGTTTCAAGATTACTGGGTGTGATCGCCGAAAAGTTTGCCGACGACAAAGGTCTAGTCTGGCCAGAAAATATTGCTCCGTTCCGCTACTATCTCATCGGTATTGGTGAAGAGGGAAATAAAGTCGCCGCAGAACTTTATGATAAAAATCCTGATCTATTCCTCTTTGACGACCGCGACCTACGCCCAGGTGAAAAATTTGCCGACAGCGAGTTACTTGGCATCCCTCATCGCATTGTCATCAGCGACCGCACACTCGCCGACAATCAAGCCGAAATTACCAACCGCGCCACCGGCGAAATCACCCTCTTGACAATTGACGCACTCATCAGTAAACTGATGTAGATAAATAAACAAGGGTTAATTTATGATTAAAAAAGGTGTCAATCTGACCACTGCTGGTAAGGCTGAGCTCGAAAAAGAGCTTGCATCGCTGATTGCCCAGCGCCCCGCCATTGCCGAGCGTCTTGCCACTGCTCGATCTTTTGGCGATCTCTCTGAAAATCAAGAATATTCCGACGCGCGTAGCGAGCAAAAAACTGTCGAAAATCGTATTCTTGAAATTGAAAATATATTGAAAAACGCCAATATCATCAAAGGTGGCAAGAAGTCCAAAGTCGCCCTTGGTGCCCGTGTTGAAATCGAAATTAACGGTGAATCTGCTATTTACGAAATCGTCGATCCCGTTGAGGCCGACCCATTAAGAAGTAAAATCTCGCAAGTTTCCCCCATTGGCAAACAGTTGATTGGTCTCAAAGTTGGCGAAAGCACGGAATTTAACGGCCGCACCTACAAAATCGTCAGTATTTCTTGACCCCTGTCTGTAGTTCCTGTGGTATAATATTCTCATGGTTCAACTCAACGATTATCGCGACGAGCGACTCAAAAAATTGGCAAAAATTAAGGAGTTAGGCATAAACCCCTATCCTTCCAAATCCTTCCGTGACACCAAAATTTCCGAAATCATTGATCATTTTGATCAAAAAGCCCAGCAAACGGTCACCGTTGCCGGTCGTATCGTCAATATTCGTTCTTTTGGCAAAATCGCCTTTATCAAAATCCGCGATGACTCCGGCGAAATCCAGATTTTCATGAAGCAGGATTCAAATGAAAGCTCGTCAAGTGCCGTTTCTGGGGGCATCCGCAGTCACGACGTTCGCCCCTTGGGACGCGTGAGCGAAGCGAAGGACGAAGCGACGAGCCCCGCAACGGCGGGCGCGAGGAGCGTCCCCAGAAACGGCACTGACGAGCTATTTATTGAGCACATCAAACTTCTCGACACCGGTGATTTCATCGAAGCCACCGGCCATGTTGATAAAACCCAAACTGGCGAAATTTCTGTCTTTGCTAATTCTGTCCGCCTACTCACCAAAACTCTTCGCCCCCTCCCCGAAAAATTCACTAACAAAGAAGAGCGTTACCGTCGTCGCTATGTCGATATGAACGTAAATCCCGAGGTCAGAGAGCGCCTCGTTCGTCGTTCCAAATTCTGGCAAGCTACGCGCGATTTTATGAATCAGCACGGCTTTATCGAAATTAATGTGCCCGTCCTTGAGCACACCACTGGTGGCGCCGATGCCACTCCTTTCACCACCCACATGAACACCCTTGACGAAGATTTTTATTTGCGCATCTCCCACGAACTCCCCTTAAAACGCCTACTCGGTGGTGGTTTTGAAAAAGTTTATGATATCGGCCCACGCTTCCGCAATGAAGGCGTCGATGATGAACATCTTCCCGAACACATTGCTTTTGAATCCTACGCTGCCTACGAAAACTACGAAGACGGCATCAAATTTTATGAGGAAATGATTAAATATGTTGCCGAACAAACTTGGGGTACCCTCAAATTCCAAGTTAATGGTTTTGACATCGATCTAGGCGGGGAATGGCCACGTGTCAAATATGCCGACATCTTAAAAGAAAAGTTCGACGTTGATGTTTTTCAGCCCAACCGCGAGCAGCTCATTCAAATTTTGCAAAGCCACGGTATCGAACCGAATCCTAAAGCCTCCGACCCTCGTCTTATCGACCAAATCTGGAAGCTGATTCGTAAAACCTCCGCTGGTCCCTTCTGGCTAATTGAAGAACCGCTATCTCTCAGCCCCCTCGCTAAAAAATCTCCCGAGAACCCCCTTGTCACTGAACGTTTCCATCCTATTATCGCTGGTTCCGAAATGGGTAATGGTTTTTCTGAGCTCAACGACCCGCTTGACCAACTCAAGCGCTTCGAAGAACAGCAAGCCGCCCGCGACGCTGGCGACGAAGAAGCCCACATGCTCGACCAAGATTTTGTCGAAATGCTTGAATATGGTATGCCGCCCGCCTGTGGTTGGGGTAATTCCGAACGTAATTTCTGGATTCTCGAAGGCGTTTCTGGTCGCGAAGCCGTGCCTTTCCCAATCATGAAGCGCGCCACAAAAAATGAGACGGAAGAATCCATCTCTTAACAAACACCCTATATCCCTCCATTATAGCACACTTTTATAAATACGTCAATAGTGCAGATTTTTTCTCGTAGTGCTATAATCATAAGCATGAACAACAAAGTCATGATTGTGGGCACTGGCAATGTTGGCGCTAGTATTGCCTTCTCAATTATCAACCAACGCACCCCTGTTAATGAAATCGTTTTAGTCGATCACGACACCGACGATGCTGTCGGTGAAGCAATGGACTTAAATAATGCTCTTGCTGTCGCCCCCAGTTTTATTAAAATTTCCGCTGGCAACTACACTGATGCAAAGGATTGCGATATCGTCGTAATTGCCGCTGGCGCCCCTCAAAAACCTGGCGAAACTCGGGTTGATCTACTCACTAAAAACGCCAATGTCATCAAAGAAATCGTCCCCCAAATCATGGAGTCTGGCTTTGATGGTATTTTCCTAGTCGTTACTAACCCCATGGATGTCATGACTTATCTCGTCTGGAAAATTTCCGGTTTGCCCTCCGAAAAAGTCATCGGTAGTGGCACCGTACTGGATTCAGCTCGTCTCCGCTCTCGCATCGCATCTTATCTCAACATCAACGCCAAATCCGTCCATGCTTATCAAGTTGGCGAACACGGTGATAGCGAACTGACCATTTGGTCCTCCGCCAACGTCGGTGGACAACTAATTAGCGAACTTTTGCCTCGTCAAACTCTCGCTGATATCGAAGAATTTGTCCGCCAAGAAGCCTACGAAATCATCGAGAGAAAACGCGCCACCTATTATGGCATCGGCATCTGCGCCACTCATATTATCAACTGCATTCTGAACGATGAGCGCCGCATTCTCCCCGTCTCCTCCTATGACGACTATGCTGGCGTTTATAACGGTTTTCCCGCCATCTTAGGGCGTAACGGCGTCGTTCGTCGCGTTGAGCTCCAAATGGATGAGAAGGAAAGTATTAAATTCCAAAAATCTATTAACGCCCTCAAGTCTGCCATTAATTCACTGCCTTAATTAGTCTTTCTCATATTTACGAAAATAGCCTTTTATGCAATAATAACTATATGCTTGATATTAACTTTATACGCAGCAATCCGCAAAAAGTTGCCGATTCCGCCCGTGCCAAAGGCTACGAAATTGACATCAACCAGATTCTTCAACTCAACGATGAGCGCAAGAACCTGCTTCAGAAAGTAGAACAGCTTCGCCAGCAGAGAAATGAGATTGCTGGCCAAATGAAAAATGGCAAACCCGCACCAGAGCTCATTGAAGCCGGCAAACAAATCAAAGACCAGCTTTCTGGTCTTGAAGCTGAGCTTTCCGAGCTTGAAAACACCTATCAATCCACCCTTTCAGCAATTCCTAACATTATTTTAGACGACGTACCTTTGGGCGGGGAAGACGATAGTCAAGAAATCCGCGCTTGGGGCGAGAAAAAATCTGCTGGCGTCGATCACCTCGACTACGCCACCGCAAGAGATTGGGTAGATTTTGAACGTGGCGCCAAAGTTGCTGGCGCAAAATTTTATTATCTCAAAAACGAGCTTGCTTTGCTCGAAAATGCCCTCATCCAGTTTGGTTTGAAAAAGGTTCTCGAGCATAATTTTCAATTTATGACCGTTCCCGACCTTGTGTCCTCTAAAGTGCTCGAAGGCACCGGCTTTAATCCTCGCACCAGCGATCAATCCGACGAATATTTTCTCGCTGACGAAGATTTAGCTCTAATCGCCACCGCCGAAATTCCTCTCACGGGCTATCATATGGACGAAATCCTCGACGAAGCCGATTTGCCTCTATTCTATGCCGGATTTTCTGCCTGTTTCCGCAAAGAGGCTGGCGCCTACGGCAAACACACTCGCGGACTTTTCCGCGTCCATCAATTCAATAAGCTCGAAATGTATGTCTTTTGTTTGCCCGAGCAATCCGCTGAAATTCACGAAAAAATTCTGAGTATCGAAGAAGAAATCTGGCAAGAGCTCGGTATTCCATACCGCGTTGTCAATATCGCCGCTGGCGACCTCGGTGCGCCTGCTGCCAAAAAATACGACCTCGAATATTGGTCACCCGTTGATCAAAAATATCGTGAAATTACCAGTTGTTCCAACTGCACCGACTACCAAGCCCGTAATCTCAATATTCGCGTCCGTCGCCAAAACGGCGAAATCGTCACTGCTCACACTCTTAACGGCACTGCTATCTCGCTCGCACGCGCCCTTGTTGCTATTATTGAAAACTACGCCACGGCGGACGGCAAGCTCAAAGTCCCCTCTGTTTTGAAACCTTACTTAGGTAATAAAGAAGAATTATAAAAAAGGAGAAATATGATAGAAAAAATCGAAATTAGCGGCAGCAATTACAAGCTCAGCGATAATTTCCAAAAATATGCCACCAAGCGCATCGGCAAGCTCGATCGTTATTTGCCTCGCGGTAGCAAAAAAGACGTCATTGCTAAAATCGTCGTCACTCAAGTTGATCGCGACCACGGTAATAAATTCGAAATTTCCGCTGCTATGGAAATTCCCGGTGGCAAAGTCATCGCCGCCAAAGACGAGTGTTCCAACATTTTTGCCGGCATTGATATCATCGAAGCCAAGTTGATGGGACAGATTCGTCGTTATAAACTTGAATCAACTCCTCATTTATCCAAAAAAGGTCTCAAAAACCTGTTTATGAAGAGAAGATAATGTGATAGAATAAGGGGGTAATTAATTCCGTTGGAGGTTCTGTTGGCTATGACCAAGAAAGATATTGCTGCGACCAAGAAGAAATCACTCAAAAAAGTCGCAAAACCCAAAATTATGAAACCTAAAAAAGTCCGCAAGGAAAAGAAGCCCACTGATAAGTTGGCCGACCGCACTGCAATGACCAAGTTCTTGCAGGGTATTTTTGGCGACGCCCAGAAAAAAATCTTAAGGCGTATGTATAAAAAGGTGCTTGAGATCAACAAACTCGAACCCAAATACCAAAAAATGACCAAAAAAGAGCTCGCCGCACAAACTGAAATTTTAAAAACCAGACTCGCCAAACTTACTAAACAAGCCCAAGCCGAATCTGCCAAGCAAAAAATCGCTAAAAAATCCGCCAAAAAGACAAAAAAAGCTAAGAAAACCCCCATCAGCAACGAACAAAAAGCTCTCGACGCCATCTTGCCCCAAGCTTTTGCTCTCGTTCGCGAAGCCTCCTCTCGCATCCTTGGCATGCGCCACTATGATGTTCAAATGGTCGGTGGTATCGCCCTGCACGAAGGCACCGTCGCCGAAATGAAAACTGGTGAAGGTAAAACCCTGGTTGCCATTTTACCCGCCTATCTCAATGGTCTCACTGGTCGCGGCGTGCATATTGTCACCGTTAATGATTATCTCGCTCAACGTGACGCTGGCTGGAACGGCCCAGTTTTTGATTTTCTTGGTCTCTCTGTTGGTGTAATCATTAACAACGCCTCTTTCGTTTATGACCCTGAATATACCAACGAAGAGCGCGACGACGAACGCTTTCGCCATCTTAAACCTGCCACCCGTAAAGAAGCTTATAATGCCGATGTCACCTACGGCACCAACAACGAATTTGGGTTCGATTATCTCCGTGACAACATGACCAGCGAAGTTCAACATCTCCGCCAACGCGAACTCAATTTTGCCATCGTGGATGAAGTCGACTCCATCTTGATTGACGAAGCCCGCACTCCGCTCATTATTTCCGCCCCTGCTGGCGACAACCCCGATGCTTATTATCAATTTGCTAAAATCGCCGCCAAACTCAATCCGCAAGATTATGTCTTGGACGAAAAACATCGCTCCGTCACGCTCACCGATAAAGGTGTTGAAAAAGTCCAAACCCTACTCGGTATTGATGCGCTTTATTCCACCAAAAACACCCGCCTAGTCTATCATATGGAGCAAGCACTCCGCGCCGAAACTATTTTCAAGCGCGACAAAGATTACGTCGTCACCAACTCTGGCGAAGTTATTATCGTCGATGAACACACTGGTCGTCTCATGCAGGGCCGTCGCTACAACGAAGGTCTCCATCAGGCCATCGAAGCCAAAGAAGGTGTCACCGTTAAAGAAGAGTCCATGACTCTTGCCACTATTTCTTTCCAGAACTTCTTCCGTCTCTATAACAAGCTCTCTGGTATGACTGGTACCGCTTTCACCGAAGCCGAGGAGTTCCAGCAAATTTACGCCCTTGATGTCGTCCAGATTCCGCCCAACAAACCCATTATTCGTGTTGATAAAGATGATCTTATCTACAAAACCGAGGCCGGCAAACTCCGTGCCATCGCCAGGGAAGTCAAAAAATACCACGACAAAGGTCAGCCCGTTTTGATTGGCTCCGCTTCTATCGTTAAAAACGAACTGATTGCTAAATATCTCGATGAAGCCAAAATTCCTTACGAAATCTTGAACGCCAAGAACAACGAACGCGAAGCCGCTATTATCGCCAAAGCCGGCGAAAAAGGCGCTGTCACACTTGCCACCAACATGGCCGGTCGTGGTACCGATATTAAACTCGGTAAAGGCGTCAAAGAGCTCGGCGGGCTTGTAGTGATCGGCTCCGAGCGTCATGATTCTCGCCGTATCGATAACCAGTTGCGTGGTCGTGGTGGCCGTCAAGGCGATCCTGGCACTACTCAATTCTTCGTCAGCTGCGAAGACGATCTAATGCGCATCTTCCAAGGCGAACGTGTAGCTCTATTAATGAACCGTCTCGGTGTTGATGAAGACACCCCCATTCAAACCAAAGCCATTTCGAAAACTCTCGAATCCGCTCAAAAACGCATCGAGGGCTTCAACTTTGATTCCCGTAAAAACGTCGTCCAATACGATAACGTCATCAACCGCCATCGTAAAGTTGTTTATATGATGCGTCGCAGGATTCTTCAAGGTGAAGACATCCAAAGCGAAATCAAACGCCTCATCAAAAACACTATTTCTTCCTTGGTCGAATTCAGTTCTCGTGTCAATAAAAAATTTAACGAAGAGTTTTCCGCCATTTTTAATCTTGATGCCGACCTGATCAACGAAATTGGTCTAATGCGCAAAGAAAAAGATCGCAACCGCCTTGCACTCGCCGCCGTTGAAGAACTTTACAATGCCAAAGAGCTCGAGTTCGGCTCAGATATTATGCGTAAAATTGAGCGCGAAGTCTATCTCAAAGTCCTTGATACTCTCTGGATGCAACATCTTGAAAACATGCAACATCTCCGCGAGGGCATTCACTGGCGCTCTGTCGGCCAACGTGATCCACTCGTCGAGTATCGTTCCGAATCGCAAAAACTCTTTGACGGACTCGAACGCAAACTGCGCGAAGAGGTAATCAAGATTATCCTTAACCTCACCCATCAAGAAGTTAAATCCACCAGCACACTCACCGACGAAGAATACGATACCGAACTCACCAAGATGGCAGAATCTGCCACCGAAAAAGGCGTCAATGAAATTTCCAGTGCCGATAAAAATCTCGACGATGAATTTGGCGACCGAAAAACTACCAAAAAATCCCACACCAGCGCCAACGCCAAACGCAATACTGCTCGTAAAAACAAAAAGAAACAACGTCAAAATAAGAAAAAGGGTCGCAGACGTTAAAGTCGTACCCTTATCTCTCAATTATATCACACTTTATCAAAAAAGTCAAGCATAAGCCCCATGAAACACTCTGTTGAAGAAATCACCCTCAAGAACGGCGCCAAAGGCCTACTCGTTGATGTGCCTAACGCCAGCGTTATGAGCACGCGCATTCAGTTCCGCGCCGGTATGCGCTATGCT
This sequence comes from uncultured Candidatus Saccharibacteria bacterium, assembly GCA_964345645.1. GTDB lineage: Bacteria > Patescibacteriota > Saccharimonadia > Saccharimonadales > Saccharimonadaceae > Nanosyncoccus. The sequence goes on along the minus strand of CAYFRK010000003.1, from coordinate 44,206 downwards.
AAAAAACCCGAGCTCTATGAAATCGCCCATGTCGTCGAACATCTTGCTTTTGGCGCCAATGCCAGCTTCAAGGACGAGCAAGCCTACGAAACCGAATTCACCAAAAACGGTGCCTATCACAACGCCTGGACTAGTGACTACGCCGTTTGCTACACCACCGAATGTGCTGATTTTGAATGGGATCGCATTATGCAACTTCAGCAAGTTGCCATCACCGCCCCCCGTTACAACGAGGAAGAGCTGAAGAGTGAAAAGGGAAATGTCCGCGCCGAACTCACCGGCTATATGAACGATTATTCACGCCTGCTGTGGTCGCGCCTGCAAAAAGACATCGGCGAAGATGTTCTTGATCTGAGCGAACGCATCAAAACCGTCAATAATATCGAACTAAAAGACATTCGCGAACATTATCGCCGCACCCACACTGCCAACAATATGCGTTTTGTAATCGCCGGCAAACTTAAACATCGCCGAAAAGACATTATTAAGATGCTTGAGAAATGGGATTTGAAACCCGGCGAACGCTTTGAGGTTCCGCGCGACGACCTACACGCCTCCGATGCCACTCTGATTCGCCGTAAAGACGCCAGCAACATCACTTTCGGCTTCTCATTCGTCACTCCTCGCCCTCTCGAACAATTCGAAATTTACGCCATGAGCTCCCTTAACCACATTCTCACTGGCACCATGAGTAGTAAAATCTTCGGCCAAGCCCGCAAAAAAGGCCTGGTTTATAACACTTACAGCAGTCTTTCTTGTAGCACTCACAATTCTTCTTGGGATTTTGACGGCGAAGTCAATCTCGAAAATGCCGAGGAGCTATTTTGCCTGATTCGCTCCGAGCTGACTAAAGTTTTAAGTGGCGAACTCGATCCCAAAGACGTTGAGGCCGCCCAAACCTATGCCCTTGGCCGCTACCAAATGGGCGCTCAAACCGTCAGCCAAATCACCGATTATTACGCCGAAAATTATTTCAAAAGCGACGATGTCGAGCTTTACGACCACATGCCCGAAATGATCAAGAACATCAACAAAGATACTATGGTCGGTCTGGCTCGCGAATTCGCCGACTCGGGCATTCGCGCCCTCGTCGCCGTCTCTTCAGTCGAAAAAGCCATCATCTCCAACCTCGAAGCCCAACTCAACCTCTAGCTAGTTGGCGTCCGCCGTGATTTAGCGTATAATAGACATTATGAAAATTGCAGTTTTAGGCTATGGTCTTGAGGGACATAGCGTAGAGAATTATTTTAAACCGCGCGGTGCCGAAATCACTATTTTTGATCGTTTTGAGCCCGCCGAAATCCCCACTTTTCATCTCGAAAATTTTGACCTAGTTTTTCGCAGTCCCAGCATCCCGCCCCTGTCAATTAAAATTGACAGCGCGCTTGAAAGTTCCGATACTCGCGTCACTAGCAACACCATTTATTTCTTTGAACACTGTCCCGCTCCAATCATTGGCGTCACCGGCACTAAAGGCAAGGGCACCACTTGCTCCATCATTAAAAACATCTTGAAAACCGCCGGCCACAAAGTTTGGTTTGTTGGCAATATCGGCCATTCCGCCCTTGACGTTCTGGATCAAATCGAGCCTACCGATACGGTAATTTACGAAATGAGCAGTTTCCAACTTTGGGATTTGCAAAAATCTCCTCACGTTGCGGTCGTTTTGCGCATCGAAGCCGAGCATCTCGACATTCACAAAGATTTTACCGACTACTTCAACGCCAAATCCAACATCGCCAAACACCAAACTCCAGACGATTTTTGTATTTATTATCAAGGTAGTGCCGATGCTCAAAAAATTGCCGCAAAAAGTCCCGGCAAAATCAGCTCTTATCCCATCGCCAACAGGGAACTAATCGAACCCATTCTCGACGCGCTCACCATTCCCGGCCAGCACAACCGCGAAAACGCCGAAGCCGCCATTGTTGCTGTCACCGCCGCTTTTAATCTTCCAGTCGATACTTTTATCAATGATTATCGGACCGTTCTCCAACAGGCACTTTCTAGCTTCCAAGCTCTCCCTCACCATATCGAATTTCTCCGTGAGCTCGGTGGTGTCAAATACTACGACGACAACTATTCCGCCTCTTATCCCTCACTTGATGTCGCCTTAAAATCCTTTAGCCAGCCCATCGTTTTAATTGCCGGCGGCTACGACCGTGGGCTCGATTTAGCCGAAAGCAAACGTTGTATTTTTGACAACACTTATTTACACCAAGCTATTTTAATTGGCCAGACCAAACACAAGCTTGCCGATGGGGAAGACCCCAGTAAATATCAGTTCGCCGACACCCTGGAAGAAGCCGTGGAAAAAGCCCGTTCTGCCGCTGAAGCCATCGCCGACAAGCACCCCGTACTCTTAATGAGCCCTGGTGCCGCCAGTTTTGATATGTTCAAAAACTATCTCGACCGCGGAGAAAAATTTCAAGCCATCGTAAAGGATCTCTAAATGGAATCTGAGCCTGTTTTTCGTTTTCTCAATTATTCGATTGATCAGCATAACTACACCGCTACTTTTACTTATCAAGGTAGCGATGGCATAATTTTTACCGAAAAAGTTCAATTTGCAAGACCCTCCGCTCCCAACACTCCACCGCCAAATACGGAATTATTAAATCGCGCTGGTTTTCTCGCCTTCATTTTTATCGGCACTTCTTATTACAAAGCCCATCCCACTTCCAAAGTTCAACTCGAAATCCCCATCGACACTTGGCAAGCACAGTTTTTTAATCAGGTTTATCAAGAGGGTCTCTCGCAGTATGCTTTTGAAAACCACTTGACCCGCGCACAGCTTGCACATTTTCAGCCCACCGCTAATTATCAAGCGCCCGACCCCATCGCCTATTCCGGCGACGGCACTCTCAGCCTGCAATCTGGTGGCAAAGATTCGCTCCTCACCGCCACCCTACTCAATCAAAAAGGTATCAATTATCTGCCTTGGTATGTCAGCAGTACTGGCGAATACCCAGAGGTGCTTGACCATCTCCGCCCTGGCAAACATCCGCTTATTGCAACTCGCCTACTCGATCTCGACCACCTCCAACAATCTGGTGGCTATAATGGACACGTGCCCGTCACTTATATTTTATCGAGCCTCGCCCTGATTCAAGCTCTTTTCCTTAATCAAAATATTATTTTAACTAGCATCGGACAAGAAGGGAACGAGCCCCACGCCATGCTAGGCGACCTACCCGTTAATCATCAGTGGTCAAAAACCTGGGATGCCGAACAGCTTCTAGCCGAATATATCAAACGTTATATTTCTCCCAACCTTCACCTTGGATCACCCCTCCGCCATCTCAGCGAACTCGCCGTTGCCGAGCTTTTCGTCAAACACTGCTGGAAGCAATTTGGTACCAGTTTCAGTTCTTGTAATATCGCCAATTATCGCCAAAAAACCAGCAACCATAATCTACACTGGTGCGGTCGCTGCCCCAAATGCGCCAACGCCTATCTGCTTTTTTCACCCTTTCTTGACCCAGCCGAACTCAAACCCCTCTTTAACAACACCGATTTATTTACAGTCGCAGAACTTACCCCAACCTTCCAAGGTCTACTCGGCATCGACGGCGCCATGAAACCTTTCGAGTGCGTTGGCACCACCGATGAACTACGCGTCGCCTATCACAAACGCCGCCCAGGTTACGGCGCTCTACCCTTCACCGTTCCAGACAGCAACTTCGATTATCGCACCACTTATCCCCGTCAAAAGTTCATCTCCGAACTGCTTAATCTGTGATACAATACTCACAAGATGCAAGACTTACAAAAACGGCTAGATAATCTCCGAGCCGATCTCAAATCCGCATGGCAAAAGCTCGAGCTAGAGCAAAAAATCGCCGAGCTCGCTCAACTCGAAAAAGATCTTGCCGACCCCGAACTTTGGTCTGATCCCGAAAATGCTAAAAACAAAAACCTAGCTTTTTCTAATCTCAACGAAGAAGTTTCTCCCTGGCAATTGCTTAAAACCCAAACCGAAGATATTCAAGAACTACTCAGCCTCAACGATGAAAGCCTCAATGCCGAAATTGCCGACCAGCTTTCCGCGATGGAAAAATCGCTTACAGAACTCAAAAAATCTCTCAGTTTCAACGGTCCTTATGATCGTAAAAACGCCATTATTCGCATCACTGCTGGGGTCGGTGGCACCGAGGCGATGGATTGGGCTGGCATGCTTGAGCGCATGTATTTACGTTTCGCCGAAAAAAATAATATCAAAACCGTCTGCCTCGAACGTGTGACGGGCGAAGAAGCTGGCATCAAAACTGGTGTCTATGAATTTTTTGGCCCTAATATTTACGGTCGTCTCAAAGGCGAACATGGCGTTCATCGTCTTGTGCGTCTTTCGCCCTTTAATGCCGACAATCTCCGCCAAACCTCTTTTTCTCTAGTTGAAATTCTACCCATTCTCGACAATCCCGACGACGTCACCATCAACGACAAGGATCTCCGCATCGACGTTTATCACAGCGGTGGTCACGGTGGCCAATCCGTCAATACCACTAACTCCGCCGTCCGCATCACTCATCTGCCCACCAACACCGTTGTCGCCATCCAAAATGAACGCTCTCAGCTTCAAAACAAAGAAAAAGCCATGGAAATTTTGCGTGGCAAGCTCCTCCAAATGCAGCAAGAACAGCAAGCCGATTCCATCGACAATCTTCGTGCCGGCGAATCTGCCAAATGGGGGCAACAAATCCGCAATTACGTTCTCCAGCCCTACAAACTCGTCAAAGACACTCGCACCAAATATGAAGAAACCGACGTCGATGCCGTTTTAGATGGTAAAATCGATGGTTTTATCGACGCCTATCTCGAATCCCAGATCAAAGCTTGACTTTTTAAGCCGCTTGTGCTATAATTAGATATTAGCCCGTTTTCTTGTCTTACCTTTGTTCTTATGCTATGATTTTATTATGATCCTACTTGATAAGGTTTCGAAAATCTACCGGGGTGATAAGGCGCCCACACTGAGCGACGTTTCTCTTCATATCGCTCCCAGCGAATTCGTTTTCTTAGTTGGCAAATCTGGTGCCGGTAAATCCACCCTGATCAAACTACTCACCAAAGAGGAGTACGTCGATGCCGGTAAAATCATTGTTGGTGGTATTGATCTTGATTACGTTAAAAAGCGTCACATCCCACATTATCGCCGTCGCTTAGGCGTAGTTTTTCAAGATTTCAAACTCCTGCCTCGTCGCACCGTTTTTGAAAACGTCGCTTTTGCTCTGGAGACTGCCGATATGAGTAGTCGCGAAATTCGCACTACCGTTCCTAAAGTTCTCGAATTAGTTGGCTTACTCAATCAAGCTAATAAATTTCCGTCTCAACTTTCCGGCGGCCAACAACAACGCGTTTCTATTGCTCGTTCTGTCGCCCGTCAGCCCAAAGTTCTAATCGCCGATGAGCCCACTGCTAACCTCGATCAACTCACCACTAAAGAAATCATCGATCTGCTGAAAAAAATCAATGATTTTGGCACCACCGTGCTCGTCACTACCCACAACGACAGCATCGTTAATTACCTCCAAAAACGCGTTATTACTCTAGCAGATGGCAAAATTATTTCCGACCAAAAATCTTCTGGCGTCTATAGTCTTGGTCTCACTAAGCCCGATGTATCTGAGTCACGCATTATTCAGCCTGTCGGCGCCAAGCTCAAAGCCAAAAAAGCTCGCCCTACCTCCGCCCCAATCACCAGAACAAAAATCGCCGATTTACCATCCAGCAAACCTGTCTCCACCCCACGCAACCTTAAAGCCAAAAAGGTAATTCAATGACCGCAAAAAAAACCAATACTAAGTCCGTCGCCAATCGCCGCACTAATCTTAAAAAAACTAAAAAGAATCTCAAGCAACTTTCAAGTTCTGGTGGCAAACACGCTCTGCGCTCTTCAATCCGTATCGTCAAGTACGGTGCCAAAAGTTTCACTCGTAATCTCTGGCTTTCCGCTGCCGCCACTCTTGTAATGACCTTTACGCTTGTTATCTTATTTGTCACCATCGTCGCCAGCGTCGTTCTCTCCAACACCGCTAACACTCTGCGGGACAAAATCGACATTACACTATTTTTCTATCCCGGCACTTCCGCCGAAACCCTAAATTCGCTCAAAGAAGTCCTGCAAGCTGATCCCAACGTCAAATCCGCTACGCCTTCCACCACTGAAGATGAATATCAACTCACCCTGAAAGAAAATCAAGACAACCAAGACCTGATTGCCGTCCTCACCGATGAAACCATGGATATGAAAGAGCTGATGCTAAAAGTCACCCAAGCTGCCATACGCGTCAAGGTTTATAATCCTGGAGACCTCAGCTCTATCAAAAATCTTGTCGAAAATCATGAACTCTTTGTCGCTAATATTGATCCAGAAAAAGAGTCCAACTACGAAGTTAATCGCACGGAAATTGAAACCATCAATACTTGGGCCAAGATTGCTAAAAACGGCGGTATTATTTTAGGCGCAATCTTTCTCGTTGTTTCTGTTCTAATTATTTTTAACACCGTCCGTATGTCAATTTTCTCGCGCCGCGAAGAAATCTATATGATGAAGCTCGTTGGCGCTAATAAAAGCTTCATTCGTGGACCATTTTTGGTTGAAGCCCAAATTTCTGGCATTATTGCTGGTGTTATCGCCGCCACTATCAGTTTCTTTGGCTTTAAATTCTTTGCCCCCAAACTTACTGCCTATGGTATTGATACTTCTTTCATTACGGATATTCTCGATTCCAATAAGCTCGTTTTTGTTTTTCTCGGTATGATCTTAATTGGCGCTGGTATTGGCTCCATCTCCGCCCTGCTTGCCTCTAAACGTTATCTTAAAAAGACCAAATAGCTTGATTTTTTTTCAAAAAATGCTACGATTATATTATGGTTATGCTTAAAAAAACTATCGCTTGGATTACTACGCTAGCCACTGTTTTTGCTGTTTCATTTTTATTAATTAACCACCAAACCGCCGCCTATTACTGTCGCACAGATGAATGTCGAGAGGCCCGCGACAATATGAACAAAGCCAGGGCGGATGCTAGAACCGCTTCACTCAACGCAAAAAGCGTCGCTCAAGTGATTGCTCAGCTCAACGCCGAAATCATCGCCGCTGAAGCACAAATTGCCGTCAACGAAGCTGCTGCTGCTGATCTTGCCGAACAAATCAAAGCTACCGAATTTAAACTTCAACGCCAACAAATCGCACTCGCCAAACTGCTCGTTGATATGCACTTCGATCAAAAACCCGACACTGTCTTTATTCTGGCTGGCAGTAATTCTATCTCTGAACTTACCGAGAGACAATCACGACAAAGCAATCTTAAGCAACAAATCGCTGCCAGCGCTAAAGAAATCCAACAAACCAAAAAATCTCTTGAGGATAAAAAAGCTGAAGTCGAACGCATTATTGTTAGTCAAAAATCCGAACGTGCCATCATTGCTACAAAACGCGACCAGCAAAATGCTCTCAAAGCCGAATATGAACAGTCTGCCAACGATGCCTTAACACTTGCTCGCTTTCACGAAGACGAATTGAAAAAACTCGCTTACACCCCACCATCTACTGATAAAAACCAGGGTTACAGAGACTATAGTCGTCCTAACACCTATGGTCAACGTAATAATTGTCCAAGAGACAACAACCGCTACACGGCCTATGGAGGCAATGTCTGCCAATGTACTAGCTATGTCGGTTATAAGGCGCGCGAAAAATGGGGTTGGGATATCAATACCAGCTGGGGTCACGCTTATAGCTATATTAATGCAAGGGGCTCCGTCTCATCCACCGGAACTAATATTTATGTTGATAAAATGCCTGAAGCTTATACTATCGCCGTTCGCGGTATCGACCGATACAGTCCTTACGGCCATGTCATGTGGGTAGAGAGCGTAAACGAAGACGGTACTATTAATATCACCGAATATAACTATGCCTCCTCAAGCTTCGGCTGTAGCTACGGTGATTTTTGTTCTCGTAATAATGTCGGCACCGCTGGTATGCACTTTGTTCATTTTTCATACTAAATTTTCTTTAATTTTTATGTTAAAATTAAACAATGACTACTTCGTCTTGGCATGAACGTAAAATTAACCTCAGTAGCACCATCATTATTGGCGCTATCACCCTTTTTATTGGCGTTCTCGCCGGCCTTAACTTGAATAAATGCGCACCCTACCTCAGTCTCAAAACCGAAAAACCCAGTGCCACCATGGACTGGTCGCCGCTCAACAGCGTCTACAATCAACTTGTTTATTATTACGATGGTGATATCGATCCGGCTACCGTTATTGAAGGCGCCAAAAAAGGCCTTGTCGCTGCCCTTGGAGACACTTACACTGTTTATATGGACAAGGAGGAAGCCGCAGACTTCACCGCCAGTCTCCATGGCGATGTCGGTGCTGGTATTGGCGTCGAGCTTGCCGAACGCGAAAATTATGTAAAAATTATTCGTTTGCTACCTGATAACCCTGCCAAACGCGCTGGATTGCTTGCCGGTGACATTATCTACAAAATCAACGGTGAAGAAGTTTATACCGAATCCGTCGAACAAATTGCGCAAAAACTACGTGGCGCTGCCGGTACTAGTGTTAAACTTTCCGTAGTGCGCAACAACACCGAACTAGAATTTGAAATTATCCGTGAAATCCTCAATAATGTCTCGGCCTATATTGATTATGATGGCACCACCGCCATCATCACTGTCACTCGCTTTGACGACGACACTGGTCAAATCGTCCAAAACTTTGCTCGTGAATTTGCCGACAAAAAAATCAATAAAGTCATTCTCGACTTGCGCAGCAACACTGGAGGGTTCGTTAGTGCCGCTCAGGAACTCTTGGCTCTCTGGATTAGTGGCGACAAAGTCTTTATCCAAAAATCCAAAAACTCTGGTGACGACATCATATACACTGTTCGCGGCCAAGACATCCTCAGCCAAACCAAAACCATCGTTTTAGTCAACGGCACTTCTGCTTCCGCCTCTGAAATTGTTGCCGGCGCGCTCCAGGACTATAAAAAAGCCACTATCCTCGGTGAAAAAACCTTTGGTAAAGGCGTTGTGCAAACTATGCATGATTTTGCTGATAATTCTATCCTCAAAGTCACCACTGCGCACTGGTATACTCCGCTTGGTAATAATATTGACGGCGCTGGCGTCACCCCAGACATTGTCGTCGAAAATACTTACGATGACATTAACGCTGGTCGTGATCCCCAAATGAATGCCGCTAAAAAACTTTAGCCTATGTTATAATTATGTTCATGAATACTATCAAAGTTTACTCAACCTCAACCTGCCCTTATTGCCACGCCTTGATGGATTGGCTAGAAGACCAGGGAATCGCTTTTGAAGAAATCGATGCCACAAATTTAACTAATATTGACGTAGTTCCAGTCACCGAAATTGGCGAGGAACGCATTGTCGGTTTTGATCGCCCCGCCATCAAAAAAGCTCTTCAGAAATATGGCATCACCAAATAAACCCCCTTTAATTTTTATTCACGGCTTGCGCGGCAGTCCCCTGGGTCTTGCTGGTATTGCCAAACATTTTTCTAAAGACTATCAAGTTTTTTCTCCTAGTATCCCGCCTTTTGGTGGCGCCAAGCTTCTCAAAAAATACACTGTGGAATCTTATACGAACTTTATTAAAGACTTCATCAAAGAGCACCAGCTAAAACACCCAATTTTAATTGGACATTCTATGGGCTCTATCATCGCTGCCGCCACCGCTCATCGTTTTCCTAAACTCATTAATCAAAAACTCGTCTTAATGGCTCCTATTTCCGTCAAGCCCGCCAAGTTTTTTGCCCGTCTTGAACCGCTCGGCTGTATCTTGCCTCGCAAACTCGCCGATCATATTTCCACCGCCTATCTTTTTATCCCCAAAGCTTCGCCCAAACTCTATCGTAAAATCATCAACATCACCCATCAATGCTCCAATTATCCCATCAAAAAATCTGATCTTAGAAAAGCCATTCGATTTTCTACCCAAAATTCCATTTCCGATTTTAAGCTCAGTCAAGATACTCTGCTCTTGGCTGGCGAAAAAGATCGCATGATGAAAAAATCTAAAACCGAAACACTCGCGAAAAGCCTCCCCCACGCCAAAGCTGTTTTTATTCCCAACACCGATCATCTTCTAAACTATGAAAACCCTAAAGCCGTTGTCAAGGCTATTCGCGATTTTTTAGCCGAATAGCTTCTTTATAAATTTCTTCAAACCTATTCAGGGTTCTATTAATATCATGCTTTTTAGCAATTTCGACGCTCTTTTTCCCGTATGCAGTGCGAAGTTTTTTATCAGTCAAAATTTTCACAATCCCTTTGGTCAACCCCTTAATATCACCAGGGTGGCACAACACACCGTTTTTACCATTTTGACAAATTTCCTTCACCGCCCCCGCATCCACCGCTACAATTGGCAACCCCGTCGCTGCCGCTTCTATCAACACAATGCCTTGTGTCTCAGTTTCACTCGCCGTTACAAATAAATCGCCCACCCTGTAAAGTTCCATCAAATCTGGTGGCAAAATCTTACCGAGGAATAAAACTTTTTCTTCAATTTCTAACTCTGCCACCAACTTTTTCAAATTATCCCTATCTATTCCATCACCCACCACCACCATCACCGCCTTTGGCACTTCCTTCACCGCCCCCGCAAACGCCCGTATTGCTTTGTCAATACTTTTTTCTGGATCAACTCTACCGATATAAAGCACAACTGGCGCACGTTGCGGAATCTTGTATTTTTGATAAATTTCCGGCTTAGCCTGACCAGGAGAAAACGCCGCTAAATCCACACCGTTTGACAAAGCCTCCACTGGCACCCTAAACCTTTTGCTATTTTTAGGCACCAAATCATTAATCGCCATTTCAGTCGGCATCGTAGCATACTCACTATGTGCCAAAAAACTCGCCATATAAGATCGCAAAATTGCATCCAGTGGCCTCTTGATCGGTTTCAAAGATTTAAACTGACCTGTAATATTATCCGGATAAGCATGCCCCGTCGTCACCAGTGGCACATTATAGCGCCGCGCATAAGCTAACGCCGCTATCGCCACCATTTCCGCCGTTTGGTTATGGATCACATCCGGCTTGAATTTTTTTAAAGCCTTTTTAACTTCTGGATATGGATACGGCGCAAACCAAATACCGTGCTTATAAATCACCCTCGGTATCGTCATTCCACGCCATTGTTTCTTTTCTGGCACCTTGTTAATTTGGTCTGGATACAAATGAAAGCGCATCGAACGCAGATATACCGTCGTCACACCATCTTTCTTTTTTACAAATTTTTTTCCCGTAAAGCTCGGGCACAACACCATCACTTCGTGACCTTTTTTTGCCATACCTAACGCCAAATTATGCGCAAATACCGCCACTCCATTCACCATAGGATGATAAATATCCGAAGCTATCACAATTCGCATATTTTTATTCTATCATCTTATACGATTTTACGCAGGTCTTTTGTGATATTATAATATTATGAGTAAAACTAAAAAATCCCCGTCCGTTTCTGTCAATCGCCGTGCTCATTTTGATTATCATTTAAAAGATGAGTTGACCGTCGGTATGCTTTTGACTGGCCCCGAAGTACGTCAAATTCGCGACCACCACCTACAACTTAAAGGCTCTTTTGTCACCATCAGGAATCATGAACTTTGGCTAAATAATCTCACGCTTGGTGCCGAAACCGCCAGAAACATCAAGTTGCTTGCTACTAAAAAACAAATCGCCGAACTTTTGCGTCGCCGCGCCGACGGCTACACTATTGTTCCCACTAAACTACTTGGTGGCAATCGCTACATTAAACTCGTTATTGCCATCGGTAAAGGCAAGAAAAAATACGACAAACGCCAAGCCATCAAAAAACGCGACCTTGATCGCGGGAGGTATTAATGAAATTTTATTCGTGGAACGTTAATGGCTTGCGCGCCGTCATCAATAAAGGCGCTCTGCAAAAGTTTTTCACCACTGAAAAACCAGATATCCTTTGCTTGCAAGAAATTAAAGCTCGCCCCGACCAAGTTTTGATTGATCTGCCTGAGTTTGAAGAATTTTGGCAACCTGCCACTCGCCCAGGTTATTCCGGCACTGCAATTTTTGTTAAAAAATCTCTGCCCCAGCCCACTAAAATCCCTTTTACTACACCAAATACAGCAACTAATGATGACTACGGCAACGTCATGGATGAAGGTCGAGTGCTTACCCTAGAATTTCCTGATTTTTTCCTAGTTAATGTTTATACTCCCAATTCTAAACCCGATTTATCGCGCCTAACTCTACGCGAAAAATCTTGGGATCCTCATTTCCTTGGCTTTCTGAAAAATCTCGAGCAAACCAAACCAGTCATTACTTGCGGTGATTTTAATGCCGCTCACACTGAAATTGATCTTGCTCGACCCAAAGCCAACCATCATTCTGCTGGTTTTACTAACGAAGAACGACAAGGAATCACCAATATCATTGATTCGGAATTCATCGACACTTTCCGTCATTTTTATCCCACCACCCAACGCTACACTTGGTGGTCGCACTGGGGACAAGCTCGCGCCAATAACGTCGGGTGGCGCATCGATTATTTCTTTATTTCAAATTCATTAGTCAAAAAACTAAAATCTGCTGATATTCACGAATCCATTCTTGGTTCCGATCACTGCCCCATATCAATCGAAATGGATCTTTAATGGAATCTCCCACTTATTGGCAAAAACAAGAAGAAAAGCCCCTTTTTTCTCATCTTGAATGGAACCTGCCCGAACAAAAAACTAGTTCAATTAACCTAATTGGTGGTAACATTAATAGTTTTGCCCCCATTATTCATACTGCAGAATTTTTATCTCAGCATTATCCCATCAAAACCATCAATCTTATCTTGCCTGATGCTCTCAAAACTCAGCTACCACCTCTGCCAAATGCAGTTTTCTTACCATCCACCAACTCTGGCTCCTTCGACAAAACCCCTGAACTCGCCCAGCTGACCGATGCCGCCGATTTTTCAATTTTTTTAGGAGATTTTTCTAAAAATTCCACTACCACCATCGCTATCGCTGACGCCATTAAAGACAGTTCCGCCCCAATAGTTTTAGCCCGTGACACCATCGGCCTCATTTTGTCAGAAAGCACCACTATCCTTGAACGCAAACAAATTTTCATCGTCGCCTCCATGCTTCAGCTGCAAAAACTTTTTCAAAGTTGCTACTACCCCAAGATGATCATGCTCTCCATGCCACTTTTACCAGCAGTCGAAGCTCTACATAAATTTACCTTAAGTTATCAAGTCACCATCACCACCTTTCACGAAGGTCAAATTATTGTTGCCAGTCGTGGTAAAATTACCACCATCCCCATCGAAAAAACCCCTTATTCACCGCTTTCTCTCTGGAGCGGCGAGCTTGCTAGTAAGATTGCCATAATGAATCTTTTCAACCCCAAAAATCCTTTTGAAGCTACCGTTGCCGCTGTCAATTTGCACTAATTTTTTGTATAAACCGCTAAAAGTTTTTTCAACTGACCGCTCTGTGCCACATCCATGCGTTTTTCGCACATCACTTTACTCATTTTTTCAATCAGCTCTGGTTGCGCTAAAATCTTCTTGAGAGCCTCTGCCATCGCTTGCGGACTAGGATCTTTTGTTAAAATAAAGCCACCCCGCGCCGCCACTTCACTTAAGTCTGGATCGGCAATCAAAACTGGCAGCCCCATCGCCTGCGCCTCCAAAATCGTCATGCCCTGAGTGTCAAAATTATAAGATACTGTCACGCCAAGGTGATAATCTGCCATTTTTTGTAAAATTGTCTGATATTTAGTGGCACCAAAAAATCGCACCCTCAAACGATGTTTCTTGGCATATTTTTGAGCCTTTTTCAGAGCGTTACCATCGCCACAAACATCTAAACTCACACCCGACCCTACAATTTTTAACGCCTCCAAAAATTCCATAATCCGTTTCTCATAAGAAACACGCGAATTCCAAATCACTTTCAGCTCTCCACCCGTAAAAACTCTTGTCTTGGGCTTTTTTGCCATTAGGTTGTCCGCCACCCCATTTGACACCACACTAATCGGCTTTTTTACACCATAATGTTGCAATTTTTGCGCAAAATGCCGACTTGGAGACAAAACCTGATCAGCCTGATTGGCATGATTTACCATCAAGGTCCACATTTTAGCCCGCGCCACCGTGGTCGCTAAATAATTATCTCGTTTTATCGTCTTTTTATGCGGCAAATACAGCCCGTGAAAAAAGTTTAATAGACACGCCACTATCGTTTTAAACGGGTGCGGAATATTTGCCTCTACCCCTGAATCTTCTCGCCCATGCATTGTTTGTAAAAGCCGCAGGTGATATTTTTTCGCCAACCTCACCCCCGCAATACTACAACCCGCTTCATAATGCACATGCACCACATCAAACCGCTCACCAAAATCTGGCATCTCTTTCAAAATCCATTTTTCAACTACTCTCGGTCGTCTTGCCAGTGGCGCATCGCCCGGTTTCAAATATCTACAAGTCGGCACCACCATCACACCAGGTTCGGGCTTTACGTTTTTACTGCCCGGGCAAAAAATCGTTATCTCGTGACCCGCTTTTTCTAAGGCTTGCTTTTGCGCTCGAATCGACGTCACGATCCCCCCACTCGCTTCTAAAAACACATCCGAAAAAACCGCAACTCTTAATTTCTTCATAATCTCATTATAACCCAAAGCGTGTTATACTAGAATAATCAAACTAACTTGAAAGGAAATTATGCCAAAAATCCAATTCTATCGCACCGCTGAAAGCGTTTCTCCCAAACACCCAGACAAGCTCTGTGACCAAATCAGCGATGCTGTGCTTGATGCCTATCTCAAACAAGACCCTAATTCACGCGTTGCAATTGAGGCTTGTGGTGGCCACGGTGTAGTTTTCGTAACAGGTGAAATCACTTCCACCGCTAAAAATGTTGATGTCGAAAAAATCGTCCATCGCCTTGCGGGCGAAGATATGGAAGTGCATGTCACCATTGTTAAACAAAGTCCTGAAATTGCTCAAGGCGTTGATACTGGTGGTGCTGGCGACCAAGGTATTATGATTGGTTACGCTACCGATGAAACTCCTGAACTCTTACCAAAAGAAGTTGTGCTCTCGCGCGCCCTTAATCAATTTATCTATGAAAAACATCCCTTTGATGGTAAAACCCAAGTCACGCTTGACCCTAAAGGCAAAGTTGCTTCTGTGGTTGCAAGCTTTCAAAACGTCAAAAAAGCCGAACTGGAAAAACTAATTAAAGAATTCTTGAAATCCCAAAACATTACTGAAACTCCCGCCATCTACGCCAACCCTGCCGGCGACTGGAAGCAAGGCGGCTTCGAAGCTGATACTGGGCTCACCGGCCGCAAGCTCATCGTCGATAATTATGGTCCCAGAATCGCCATCGGTGGCGGTGCTTTCTCTGGTAAAGACCCCTCCAAGGTCGACCGCTCTGCCGCCTACATGGCACGCCGTATCGCCGTCGATTATCTGAAAAAACATCACGCCAGCGAAGTGCTGGTTCGCCTTGCCTATGCCATTGGTAAAGCCGAGCCACTCGAACAAACTGTCATCATCGACGGTAAAGCCGAAACTATTACCGGCTATGATCTCACCCCGCAGGGAATTATCAAGTTTCTTGACCTCAAGCGCCCCATTTATGAAAAAGCTGCCCGCTGGGGGCATTTTGGACACCAGTTTGACTGGGATAAGTAATCTCTATCACTTCATTATAGCACACTTTATCAAAAAAGTCAAGCATAACCGGCTTTTTCTTGCCCTACTATTGACATTTCAGAGAAAAACACCTATAATTGCAACATATTAAAAATTAACCATCAAGTTTCAAAAACTTATCGACGATACGTCTAGTTATCATCTAAGATTATGAAACCAGAAAGGACTCCATGGCCGAATCTAAAGCCAAAACCACAACTAAAACTAAAACTCCTACCAAACCCAAAACTACTAAAGCTCCCAAGTCTAAAGCTAAAGCTGAGGTCGTTAGCGAAGGACTCACTATTCGTATCCGTCTCAAAGCCTATGACCACCGCGTCATTGACCAAAGTGCCAAGCAAATCGCTGATACCGCCATCAGAACTGGCGCCACCATCAGCGGCCCTGTACCTCTCCCCACCAAACGCAGCACTTTCACCGTCGTCAAATCTCCTCATGTCTATAAAACTGGGGGTGAAGCCTTTGAAATGAAGATTCACAAGCGCCTGATTGACATCAAAAACGCCACTCCCAAGACCATTGAGAGCCTGCAAAATCTCTCGCTACCTGCCGGTGTTGATGCTGAAATCAAAATGTAATAGCCGTGCTATAATATCCTTATGACTGTTGTCGCTAAACTGAAAAAGCGTTTTTACTTTTTTGCCGCTAATTACTTCCGTTTTTTCGCTAATTTCTCTTTTTTACGCTGGAATCCTCGAGTGATTGCTCTGACCGGTTCCGCTGGTAAAACTACCATGCTTCATCTTGTCGAGTATGAACTCGGTGACCAAGCCCACTATTCCCATGATGCCAATTCCGCCTTTGGCATTGCTTTTGATCTAGTGGGACTGCGTGGCATTACTGGTTCAAAACTACGCTGGCTCTGGCTAATTTTTGCCGTACCAATTCGTTCGCTTTTTTTCAGCCATAAAGAGCGCTTTTATGTCGTAGAAATCGATGGGGAGCGCCCCCGTGAAACTGAATTTCTCGCCTCTTGGCTGAAGCCCGAAGTCACGCTTTGGATTTCACTCGGTCGCTCGCACGCTGTGCAATTCGAGCAAGAGGTTGAAAATGGTAAATTTGCCAACCTTGACACTGCCATCGCCCATGAATTTGCTACTCTTCCCAAAAACACCCAAAAACAGGTCTATATTGATGCCGATTCTAACCTCATGCGCCGCGCCACCAAAGATATCAAAGCCAAAGTTATTCCATTTCGTAAATCCGCCATCACTAAATATGTCGTCTATCCCAATCGCACTGATTTCACTTTTGGGCGCACCACTTTTCACTTTGATCATCCACAGCCACGCGACATGTCTATTCAACTCCTCATGCTTAAAAGTCTCATGGGCTATCTTAAAGTACCTTTCAATTCCGATTTTTCTGGTCTCGAGCCACCCCCAGGACGCAGCTCTTATTTTGAAGGCAAAAACGGACTCAAAATCATCGATAGTAGTTATAACGCCCATCTTATCAGTATGCAAACCATTCTCGACATGGCTAAAAGCCTCCACGCTCCCCATAAATGGCTCATTATTGGCGATATTGTCGATCAAGGCCCTATTGAGGCAGAAGAGCATCAAGCCCTCGCTCATTTGATTGCCGAAGTCAAAGCTGAAGAAATAATTTTAGTTGGACGTCGCACTAAAAAATATACCGCCCCGGAACTCAAAAAACTCGGCGTTTCTGCCCGCACCACGCTTGACCCCAAAAAAGCCCTTGAATTTATCAAAAAACACGCCACCGGCAAAGAAACCTTAATTTTTAAAGGTAGCCAATACCTTGAATGGATTATCGAAAAACTCCTGAAAAATCCCGAAGATGCCAAAAAACTCCCCCGTCGCGAACCCGCCGCCGTCAAAAGGCGTGCTAAACGAGGACTCGACTCATGAAAACTCTCTATATTATTCACGGCTGGACCTACACTACAGAACCTTGGCAAACCACCATTGAGACCCTCAAAGCTAAAGGTGTTACATGCAAGATGCTTAATGTCCCTGG
The DNA here is from genome assembly GCA_964345645.1 of uncultured Candidatus Saccharibacteria bacterium. Classification (GTDB taxonomy): domain Bacteria; phylum Patescibacteriota; class Saccharimonadia; order Saccharimonadales; family Saccharimonadaceae; genus Nanosyncoccus. The sequence goes on along the minus strand of CAYFRK010000003.1, from coordinate 26,477 downwards.
TCTCACCGCCCCATCCAGAAAAATCTGGACCATTGAAGAATATGTTGATTGGACAGATAAAAACCTACCTGATGGCGCCGTCGCACTCGGCCACAGTAATGGTGGGCGCATCTTAATGAATCTTCTCAGTCAAAAACCCGATAAACTCACTCATCTTATCTTGCTCGACTCTGCCGGTGTTCATGAGAAATCTTTCAGGCGCGATTTTTTGAAAAAACTTGCCAAAATCGGCTCTCCGCTCAAGAAAAATCGCTACTTATCAAAAATTTTTCATAAACTTATTGGTGCCAATGACTATGATCGCGCCCCTGCTAACATGAAACAAACTCTCACCAATATGCTAGAATCCGACAAAAAACTCGATCCCAGCACCATCACCACCGCAACCACTATTCTCTGGGGTAAAAATGACACCATCACACCACCTCGTCAAGCCCAAATCTTACATAATAAAATTAAAAACAGCAAACTCCGCATTCACCGTGACTGGACCCACGCTCCCTATATTTCTCACCCTAAAAAATTAGCTCAAGAGATCCTCGCGATCATGGAGAAAATTTAATGTTATTTATTGGTCAAGCCGCTAATTTCTCTCGCGCCGAACGTTGGCGTCATCTTTTTGCTGTCGGCACCAAATCTGACTCTCGCAACCTTAAAAACTACCTCGCCGAACGCTTTGGTTCCGACCCTAATCATGTTGCCTTGACCGCTAACGGTCGCTCCGCACTAACTCTAGCCTTGAAAGCCACTGTGCCAAGAAATAGTAAAGTTGTCATGAACGGCTTGACCTGCAAAGCCGTACTTGAAGCCATCAAAGGTGCAAAGTGCGTGCCTGTTTTTGCTGATATTGAGCCCACTACACTGCATTTTGACCTTGGCATTCTTAATAAAATCATCAAAAAACACCCCGACATTAAAGCCCTTATTATCCAAAACACTCTTGGTATCACCGTTGATATTGCCGCCATCAAACGCTTCGCTAAACAACACAATCTCGTCATTATTGAAGATCTTGCGCACTGCGTTGGCCAACATTATAAAACCGGCGACGAAGTTGGCACTATCGGCGACGCCACCGCGCTGTCTTTTAGTAAAAACAAAGTCATCGATACAATCACTGGCGGCGCTGTCGTCGTAAAAAATCCTCTTTTGCCACCCTTTAATTTTAAGCCTTCGCGTCAAAAACTTTCTGACACTTTGCGCGCTCGTTGGTACCCAGTTTTCGGAAGTTTCGTACGCGCTTTGTTTTCCGTCCATCTCTTTAAAATTTCTCTTGGTATTTTATTAAAACTCCGTTGGATTGAACGCTCTGCCGATGCTAAATTGGATACCAAAAAGCGTCTCACACATTGGCAAGCCAAGCTCGCCCTGCAAAAACTTAAAAACCTGCCCCAAAACCCCCGCCCGATTCGAGAGTTTTTCCTAGTCCAAGACCGCGAACAAGTCTTACAAGAACTTCAAGCTGCTGGTTTTTATTTTAATGAAATTTGGTATGACGTTCCTATTGCACCTGCCCGCTATTATCAAACTGTTCATTTTCCCGAAAAAGACTGCCCGAATGCGGTAAAAATCGCAGCCTCAATTGTTAATTTGCCTAACTTTTATTCTAAATCCACCCTTGCGCCAGCTCGTAAAATTATTAAGGAGTACTGTCATGACTAAAAATTGGGATCAAATTTTAGCTACCCACCCCGAAGCTAACTTCCTCCAGTCTTCGGCTTGGGCAAAGGTTAATGAAGCTGTCGGCCACAAAGTGATTTTACACGAATTTGGACATAACGACCTTTGTTTAATGATTATTAAAAAGGCCAAGCGCGGCACCTACATGGAGATTCCTGGCGGCCCTCTCCTTGACTGGAAAAATACTGCCAAAACTTCGGCAATTTTCCAAGAAATCCGCTCGCTTGCTCGCGCCGAACATTGCGCATTTGTACGTTTTCGCCCCCAACTGTTGAATACTCCAGAAAATCAAAAAATCATCGCTAAAACAGGGGCCAGGCCTGCTCCTATGCACTTACACGCCGAACATACTGTCATTCTTGACCTCACCCAAAGCGAAGAGACTCTCCTCGCCAATATGCGCCGTCAAACTCGCTACGAAGTCCGCCGCTCGCAAAAACTCGATATCAAAATTGAAGTCCGAACCGACCGAAAAATTTTTGAGGAATTCCACCAAGTTCAAAAAGAAACTGCCGCCAAACAACATTTTATTCCTTCCGATCTTCAAACCCTCCTTGCCCAGCATGATGCTTTCGGCGAAAATGCCAAAATGTATATTGCTTACACCGAGCAAGACGGCGAGCGCGCTAATATCGCCTATGGACTGATCTTGATTCATGGCGCAGAGGCCGAATATTTTGAAGCTGCCTCTACCGACCTCAACCGTCGCCTACCTGGTGCCTATGCCCTGCAATGGCAAGTCATACGCGATCTGAAAAAACTTGGTATCAAACGCTATAATCTCTGGGGTATCGCCCCCGCCAACCAACCACACCACCGTTATGCCAAAGTCACTACCTTCAAAACTGGTTTTGGTGGCGAAGTTGTCGAATATATCCATGCCCACGACATCATTATCGGCAGAATAAAATATTTGTTCAATTTAATTATCGAAACTGTTCGTAAAAAAAGGAGACGTTTATGAAATATACCGTTGCTGACGCCACTGACCGCGCAGAGTGGAATCGTTTTATTACCGCCCATCCCGAAGCTAATTTTCTTCAGTCTTGGAGCTTCTACGAATTCCATCTTGCGCGCGACAAACAAATCGTGCGTCGGCTTTTTTGGGACGACCAAAAAAACCTGATAGCTGCCTATGCCGGAGTAGTTGAAACTGCTCGTCGCGGCAAACATCTTGCTATCGCTGGCGGCCCCATCCTAGATTGGAAAAAGCATTCTCTTGTTAAAACCGTTTTTACCGACATTAAAGAACAGGGAATCAAACACGGCTGTACTTTCGTGCGTGTGCGACCACAACTCGAGCTCTCAGATTCTTCTCTCACTCTTTTTCAAAAACTTGGACTCAAAAAAGCCCCTTTATATCTATCCGTTGAATATGCTGGCATTCTTGATCTAAATAAAACCGAAGAAGAAATCCTAGCCAACGCCAGCCAAGGCTTTCGTCGCAAACTGCGTAAAGCCGAAAAAAATCAAATTACCATCGAAAAATCCACCAATCCCACAGATATCAAAAAATTTTATGAAATCCAACTCGCTACCGCCAAACGCCATCATTTTGTGGCCTTCTCCGAAGACTTTCTCACTAAACAATTTTCTGCCTTTGCTAAAAACGACGAAGCCGTGCTTTATATCGCCAAAAAAGACGGGCAAATTCTCGCTGAAAACTTCATGATTTTTTATGGCAATGAAGCCAGCTATCACTACGGTGTCTCTTCCGAACTCGGTACTAAACTCTCTTCCGCGCCACTTCTGCATATGGAAGCCATGCGCGACGCCAGAAAACGCGACATCAAACGCTACAATCTCTGGGGCATTGTCGCTCCAAACGATACCAAACATCGTTTTTATGGTGTTTCTGAGTTTAAGCGCAGTTTCGGCTGCGACGAGCTCAAATATACTCCCGCTCACGACCTGATTCTGCGCCCCACCAAATATGCTCTCACTAAAATCATCGAAACCACCCGCAAACATCAACGCCATGTTTAATTTCTTTTATTTGAATTTTATGATAAAATAACTATAAGCATTATAGGAGAATTATATGTCATACATCAACCGTAAATACATCGATAGTCACTGGCTAGTCTTTGCCATAGAAGGAGTTTTAGCCTTAATTTTTGGCTGGCTAATGCTCTTTAACCCGTCTTCTGACGTCACCAGCATGGTCACCATCGTTAGTATCTTTTTATTTATTATGGGTATCGTTGAGCTCGTCAATTCTTTGCACCGCGAACATCGCAAAAGTGGCTGGGCTATCACCGTGGTAGCTGCTGCCATCAATCTCGTGGTCGCACTTTCCCTCATTTTCACTCTTGAACAAAACGCCGCTTGGCATCTCACCGTTATTGCTGCCTATACTTTTCTCCGTGGCTTTGCCGAACTTTTAATGGGCTTTCGTATTCCCGACGATCTCACCGACCGTTTCATCTGGATTGTCTGTGGTATTTGCGGCATCATTATGGGTATCGTGATTTTTAACTCAGGCCACCTTCCTACTGCCGATTTCGTCCGTTTCTTTGGTGCCTACATGCTAATCCTTGGCACATCCTACCTGATTTATGGCGTTCATAACCGCGCCCAAAAAGCCGAACTCAAGCTTGCTCGTTCAGTCGCAGCCAAAAAACGTCGCAAAGCGTCGCCGAAGAAAAAATAACATGTTATAATAAGGCTTCAAGGAGATTCTATGAACTACAAGACCCCAACGAAAGCGATTATCACTGATGCTGGATTTGCTAGCCGCTATCTTCCCATTACTAAAACCATCCCCAAATCCATGATTCCAATAGGGAATCGCCCCGTTATGCAACTGGTTGTGGAAGAATGTGCTGCCGCCGGTATTCAAGAAATTATTATCGTTGCCACGCCTGAAGGCAAACCAATTTACGAAGACTACTTTTCAAATTCCGTCAATAATGTCAGAAAACAGCTTGCTTCTCAAGGCAAACAAGCTCGCTATGAGAGCATCCAAAAAGTTCTTGATCTGCCAAAAATTACTGTTATTGTACAAGACCCATCTTACCCTTATGGCAACGGCTCGCCCATTGCTTCTGCCCGAGATTTTATTCGCGATGATGAAGCCTTTATCGTAGCTTATTCTGACGATCTTGTTTTTGGTGCTTCTGCCGTCAAAGATCTAGTCGAAGCACATCAAAATCACCCTGATGCTGCCGCTATTATTGCCGGTCAAGAAGTGCCACACGCAGAAATCTCTAAATATGCTTCTATTAGTTTTGATCCAGAAACTTTGGCGCTTGATGGTCTAGTCGAAAAACCCAAGCCAGAAGAAGCCGCCAGCGATCTTGCATCTTACGGTCGTTATCTCTTAACCCCCGAAATTTTCGAACATCTTGACCCTAAAAATACCGGTCTTGATAATGAGTTATGGACGGCTGACGCCATCGCTCGCCTCATTCCAACTGGCCGCGTCTATGTGAAGCGCACCAACGGCCTCTGGATGACGACCGGAGATCCTAAAAATTACTTCCTCGCCCACCTCAAATACGTCCTTGAAAACGAAGATTATGCCACTGATGTCATCAATTTTATTAATCACCACCAAGGAGGTAACCAATGAACACAGCAGAATGGATTTTAGTAGTTTTTCTGTCTCTTGCCTTGCTGACATTTCTGATTCTCGGCATCATTCTTCTTATTAAACTAATCGGTATCACAAAAGAAGCCGAGAAAATTGTCATCACTGGGCAAAGTATTGCCGAAAAAACCGAAGATGTTGTTGAAAATGTGAAAGACATCACCTCAGTCGGCGGCATCGTTAAAACCTTTACGCGTAAATACTATAACGAGAAAAGCAAAAAACCAAATAAGAAAGGATAGTATGGTTAAAAAAGCCCAAGCGAAAAAAAATAAAAAAGGTGGCAAGTTCTTTCTTGGCGCCGCAATCGGCGCAATCGCTGGTGGTATCGCCGGCGTCTTAACTGCCCCCAAGTCCGGCAAAGAAACTCAAGCCGACATTAAAAAGGGTGGTGAAAAGCTTGCTAAAAAAGCCAAAAGCGCCGTCAAAAAAGCTGGCACTAAACCTGCAGCCAAGAAGCCTGCAGCTAAAAAAACCACGGCCAAGAAGCCTGCAGCTAAAAAATCAGCTCGCAAAAAATAGTTATCAAAAAAACAGGTCGCACTCGCCAAGGGCCTGTTTTTTTGTTATAATCATTCTATGTCTGTGGAGGAAACTAAGTTAAAGCCCAGTGATTTTGTGCATTTGCATGTGCATACTCACTACTCCTTACTTGATGGTCTAACTAAAGTGCCCGAATTAGTTGATTTTGTAAAAGAACAGGGAATGGAAGCTGTTGCTGTTACCGATCACGGCACCATGAGCGGTCTAGTTGATCTTTATAAAACCGCCAAAAGTGCTGGGATTAAACCAATCTTAGGATTCGAAGCCTATGTCGCTGCCCGTAAAAAAACCGACCGCGACCCCACTCTTGATAAGCAACGTTTTCACGTCACGCTCCTTGCAATGAATAACACCGGCTTCGAAAATCTTTGTCGCCTAATGAGCGAAGCCGAAATTAACGGCAAATATTACAAGCCCCGCACCGATAAAGACGATCTCGAAAAATACAATGAGGGCGTCATTTGCCTTTCCGGTTGCGCTGGCTCAGAAATTTCTGAAGCCATTCTCGCCAGCGATTTTACGCGTGCCGATAAGCTCATCGACTGGTATGCTAAAGTTTTTAAAGATCGTTTCTATCTTGAAATGCAAGACCATGGTCACCCCGATTCGCCCAAGCACTGGAAAGACCAAAAAAAGATTAATGATTACTTGCAAAAAGCTGCGAAAAAAACTGGCCTGCCTCTCGTCGTTACCTGTGACACACACTATCTCAAGCGCGAAGACCAAGAAGCTCACGAAATTTTGCTCTGTATCGGTACCGCCGCCAATCTCAGCGACCAAGATCGCATGACCTTCAAAGATTTCGAATTACATGTCGTTCCGCCCAAAGATATTATTACGCGCTGGAGTAAAGCTTGTCCCGAAGCAATCATAAACACCAAAAAAATCGCCGATCGCTGTAATGTTGAGCTCGACCTCGGGCGCATCTTAATCCCTAAATTTCCCGTTCCTAAAGGCCAAACTGAAAAGTCTTTTCTTGATCAATTAGTTTTTCGGGGACTTGTCTCACGCTATTGTCAAAAATCCGCCGCAGAAGCTCAAAAACTCTCTATTAAAGAGTGTCGTGAGCTACTCGCCCAACATGACGCCAAAATCTCCGAGGAATCCAAAAAAATTCTTCCACGTATTGATTATGAAATTTCCGTCGTCAATAAAATGGACTATAACGGCTACTTTTTAATCGTTCAAGATTTTATTAACTGGGGTAAACAAAACCGCATCGTCTTTGGCCCAGGTCGTGGCTCCGCCGCAGGCTCTCTTTTAGCCTATGCTCTGCGCATCACCGAACTCGACCCCTTAAAATACGGCTTGCTCTTTGAGCGTTTTCTGAACCCCGACCGTATTTCTATGCCCGATATTGACACCGACATTCAAGACACCCGCCGCGACGAAGTCATCGAATATTGTACCGAAAAATACGGAGAAGCTCGCGTCTCCAACATCGTCACTTTTGGCAAAATGATGGCCAAAAACGCCGTGCGCGATGTAGCTCGTGTCCTGGAAGTGCCCTATGCCGAAGCCGATCGTCTTGCCAAACTGGTACCAGACCCCGTCATGGGTCACCACGTCCGCCTCAAAGACGCGGTTCAAGACGTTCCCGATCTCAAACAAGAATACGAAACCAATCCCAAATCAAAAGAGGTTCTGGATTTCGCCAGTCGCCTCGAAGGCACTATTCGCAACCACGGCGTTCATGCCTGTGGTGTCGTGATTGCCCCCGATGACTTAGTTAAGTTTCTCCCCCTTGAAGTTTCTGCCAAAGGTCCAATCGCCACTCAATTTCCCATGGATACCGTCGAAGATCTTGGCCTGCTCAAAATGGACTTTCTCGGACTCTCCAACCTCAGCGTCATCAACAACGCCTTGCGCATGGTGCGTAAAGTCTATAAAAACGATATCGATCTCTCTACTCTTCCGCTCGACGACAAAAAAACTTATCGACTCCTGCAACGAGCCGAAACTACTGGTGTTTTTCAGCTTGAATCTGCCGGCATGAAACGCTATCTTAAAGATCTAAAAGCTAGCTCTTTTGAAGATATCATCGCTATGGTCGCACTTTATCGCCCTGGCCCAATGCAATTTATCGATTCCTTTATTCGTCGCAAACATGGCAAGGAAGCCATCACCTATCTCCACCCCGGTCTTGAAAACGCCTTGAAAAGCACCTATGGCATCCTGCTTTATCAAGAGCAGTTCATGCAGATTTCCAAAGAGTGGTGTGGTTTTACGGGTGGCCAAGCCGACACATTGCGCAAAGCCGTTGGTAAGAAAAAAGTTGATCTTATGAATAAAGTTAAGCCCGAATTTATCGAAGGCGCTATGAAAGTCGGTGGTGCCAGCAAAGAAATCGCTGAGACTTTCTGGGAACAACTTCTCGATTTTGCCAACTACTGCTTCAACAAGTCCCACGCCGCTTGCTACGCCATGATCGCATACTGGACCGCCTACCTCAAAGCCCACTATCCCGACGCTTTTATGGCCGCCCTAATGACCTCTGATATGCGCTGGACCGACCGCCTTGCCATCGAAATCGCCGAATGCAAACGCATGGGGCTAAAAGTTCTTGGCCCCGACATCAATCAATCCTACGGCGATTTTGCCATTGTTGGCGGTGAAAACACCATTCGTTTCGGCCTTTCTGGCATTAAACATATGGGTAAATCCATAATTGAGGACGTCGTTATTCCCGAACGCGACGCCAATGGCCCCTTCAAATCCGTTTGCGATTTTGCCAGTCGTGTCAATTCCACCAAATTTAACAAAAAATCTTGGGAAGCCGCCATCAAAACTGGTGCCTTTGACCGCTTTGCCTCGCGTTCCGATCTGCTCTTTAACCTTGAAGCCATCCAAGGCTACGGACAAAAAATTCAAAAAGATACCGAGTCTGGTCAAACCGACCTTTTTGGTGCCATGGGTGAAGCTGGCTCCGTGCCCGAACCCGTCTTGCAACCTGCCCCAACTGAAATTCCCGAAAAAGAACAGCTCCTTTGGGAACGCGACTTAATGGGGCTTTATCTCTCCGCTCATCCACTCGACAAATACGACACCTTTTTCGAAGAACAGAGTCACTCCTACTCTCTTGTTTGCCCCGAAAACGACGGCAAAAGAGTGATCGTGGGCGGCATCGTTACCAACGTTCGTAGTTTTCTCACTAAATCTGGCTCCAAAATGGCTTTCGTCAAAATTGAAAACAAGGCCAGCGAACTTGAACTCGTGGTTTTCGCCAGCGTTTTTGGGCAATTTGGCGGCAAACTCATTCAGGATAACGTTGTAAAGGTGACTGGCCGTGTCAATGCCAAAGACAAAAACGGCTACACTATTTCCGACGCCAAAGTCATCGTTGATCAAGTCGAAGTGATTTCCGACGAAGCTCTTGAAAATTACCAACCCACTGGTGAAAAAATTCCTGCACCAGCCGGCACTGCCCCAAAACGCACCACTCAGCGCGCCACCACCGTTTCTTCTTCCACTCCCAAAATCACTGCGGCACCGCCTATCACTCCTCCAAATCCCCAAGCTCGCATCTATGTCCTAGTCGAAAACGGCGACGACGCCAACCTGCTTACCGAATTTAAAGCTCTCTGTAAAAAACACCCCGGCACTCAAAAAATCATTATGGTTCTCAACGAAAATGGCGACAAACGCGCCCTACTTATGCCTTTCCGCGTCGAAACTGGCACCGATTTTCAAAACAAACTCAAGACGCTCCTCGGAGCGGACAACGTCAAGCTCCAATAACCCCTGTTATTTCCGCTTATCCTTGACTTTTTTCATCAAGTGTGCTATAATAGAAAGAGTTACCTGCTTAATGCGTATAGCGCAATCCCCGTCGCTACTGACACATTAAACGATTCTTTTCTCCCCCACATCAGAATTTCCACAAAAATATCCAACAAATCTCGAACTACCTGATCAATCCCATTAACTTCCTCACCCAGCACCAAGACGATTTTTTCACCAAGCCTTGTTTTTAATTTCGGGTCATCCAGCAAAAACAGTCGCTCATCTGCTAAATTATTTTCCAGCCCCACCAACTGCCACCCCTGTTTTTTCAGCTCCCCAAGCGTCGCTAGAATATCTTCACTTGTCGCAATTTTCACATATTCTTCCGCACCCAACGCCGTTTTTTTAATTTGTTTATCCAGTTTATCTCTAAGATGCGGCAACAATCTCGCGTCATGCACTCTCGGCGTGTATCCCGACAAAATCACCTGCTCCACCGCAAAACCCTCTGCCGTCCTCAGAATCGCCCCCACATTATAAGTCGAACGAATATTATGTAATATCACTATAATTTTCACCCCTATATGATATAATGAATCAAAGGTAAAATCAAAATGAACAGATATAATCCAAGTGCAATCGAGAAAAAATGGCAACAAAAATGGGCCGAAACTGATGCTTTTCGTGCTACCGAAAAATCTGATGGCACGCCCAAAATGTATCTTGCGGAAATGTTTCCGTATCCGTCTGGCTCTGGCCTGCACGTAGGTCACGTCCGCAATTTTACCATCGTCGATGTTTTGACTCGCTTTTACACCCAGCAGGGAATGAACGTTTTGCGCCCCTTTGGCTATGATACCTTTGGACTTCCCGCCGAAAATTATGCTATCAAAACCGGCGTTTCTCCCCAATCCGCCACCAAAACCAATATCGCCAATTTTCGCAAACAAGCCAAAAAACTTGGTTTTGCCATCGACTGGGATCGCGAAATCAACACTTCCGACCCCGAATATTACCGCTGGACTCAGTGGTGTTTTTTGCAACTTTTCAAAAAAGGTCTCGCCTACCAAAAAGAAAGTTATCAATGGTGGTGCCCTGTAGATCAAACTGTACTTGCTAACGAACAGGTCGAAAATGGCTGTTGCTGGCGCTGTGGTCACGAAGTCGAAAAGAAAAAAATGAAGCAATGGTTTTTCAAGATCACCGCCTATGCCGATGAATTACTTGACGAAATCGATGCCCTCGACTGGCCCGAAAAAATCAAGACCATGCAGAAAAACTGGATCGGCCGCAGCGAAGGTGCTTTGGTTGAATTCGAGATCATAAAGGAACCTCAATTGAGTTCCTCATCTGTTATCAAAGTCTTCACCACTCGTGTCGATACCATCTTCGGCGCCACCTTCCTCGTCCTCGCTCCCGAACATCCTCTTGTCTCTAGCCTCACCACTGATAAAACTCGCGACCAAGTCACCGCTTACTGCGAATCTGCCATCAAAAAATCCGAAATCGAACGCCAAGAAAACAAAACCAAAACTGGCGTCTTTACCGGCTCTTACGCTAAAAACCCCCTCACTGGCGAAAAAATCCCCATTTGGGTCGCCGACTATGTACTTTTAGGTTATGGCGAAGGCGCAGTCATGGCAGTACCCGCTCACGACGAGCGCGACTTTGAATTTGCTCAAAAATTCGATCTCCCCGTCAAAAAAGTCATCGAAAAACCGGCCACTTCCACCGATTCAGACCTCTGTTATCAGGGCGAGGGCGAACTCGTCAATTCTGGCACCTTTAGCGGCCTCGATTCTTTTGACGCCCGCGAACAAATCGCCCACTGGCTGGAAGAACGTGGCATCGGCCAGAAAAAAGTCACCTACCGCATGCGCGACTGGTTAATTTCTCGCCAACGCTACTGGGGCTGTCCCATTCCTATCGCTTACGATAAAAACGGTAAGCCTCACGCCATCCCCGAAGATCAACTACCCGTTATTATTCCCGAGCTCGAAAATTACCAACCCGACGATTCTGGTCATTCTGCCCTTGCCAAGGCTAAAGATTGGCTCAAGGTCGAGATTAACGGCGAAGAAATGACCCGCGAAACCGACACGCTCGATGGCTACGCTTGTTCCTCTTGGTACCTCTGGCGCTATACCAGCCCACACGACCAAGACCACGCTTGGAACCCAGATACTATTAAGTATTGGGCGCCCACCGATATTTATGTCGGTGCCGACCACGCCGTCGCTCACCTGCTTTATATCCGTTTTTGGTGTAAATTCTTTGCCGACCAAGGTCTGCTACCGTTCCGCGAGCCCATCAAAAAATTGATTTATCACGGCTATATCAACGCCCCCGATGGCAAAAAAATGTCTAAAAGCAAGGGGAATGTCATTGATCCACTCGAAGTTATCGACCAAGGCTATGGCGCAGACACTCTGCGCACCTACGAAATGTTTATCGGCCCCATCGAACTCGATGCCGCTTGGGATCCCCGCAGCGTCGGCGGCGTCTATCGCTTTCTCAACCGCTGTTGGAGCTTGGTGTTTAGTGATGATTTTAAAAATGCGCAGTCTGACCGTTCCGAAATCGTGTCCCGGAGCCCTAACGAGGGCTCCAAAGTGAGCGAACCCCGCGACGGCGGGCTTGAGCGAACGAGATTGAGGAAGGGTCAGACAAGCATGCTTACCACTCGCCACCAAGCCATCAAAAAAGTCACCGATGACATCCACCGCTGCAGCTTCAACACCTCCGTCGCCGCCTTGATGGAGTATGTCAATGAACTCTATAAATCTGGCGCCGAAAAAGAAGATAAAATCGTCCTCGCCAAACTACTCAAACCCTTTGCCCCTCATCTGTCTTCTGAAATGCTTGAAGCACTCGACGCCGATGACACATGGCCCACTTGGGACGAAAAACACCTCGTCGCCGACACCGTCGAAATCGTCGTTCAGGTTAATGGCAAGCTCCGCGCCAAACTCACTCTTTCCGCCACCGATGCCGAAGATGAGACCATCGTCAAAGATTCCGCACTCAAAGATCCCAACATCCAAAAATATCTCGTCACCCCACCCAAAAAATTCATTTTCATCAAAAAAGCAAGGCTCCTCAACATCGTTGTTTAGAGCCTTACCAACAGGGAACTACTCTTGTTTTTCCATTTTAATCCTTCTTCCCCCGCAAGAAGTCAAGAGGTTGCTAAAAGCACTATATCTTCTCATTATAGCACACTTTGCCAAAAAAGTCAAGCATAACCACAAAAACTCGCAAAACCGCCTTGCAAACTGCTCGTTTCAGTGATAAAATAATAAAAATATCTATCAACAAAGGAGCATTTTATGCCTGAACCTAAAAAACAGAGTAGCCCACGCAAAACCGGTCTGCGTCGCAGTCATCTGCGCCTCAAGCTGGCTCGTGCCGTGAATAAGAAATCCCCAGTCAAGGTTTTCGAGACGAACAAACAGACCCCAAATCTGAAAGTCAAGACTTGCAAAACCAAAGCCGGAAAAGCTAAAAACCCTAAAGGCGACAAGAAGTAATATGGCAAGCAATCGGCACTTAGGTAGAATTATAGTCCTGCAAAGTTTGTATGAATACGAATTTCGCAGTAAGGCGGGCGATTCGAGCGCCGAAATTGACACGATTATTGCCAAAAACATCGAACCCTACGCCAAAGTATTGGGCGACACCGAATTTGTTTATAGCCTCGCGCGCGCCGTTCAAGAACATATCGCCGACCTCGACGCCACTCTCCAGCCACTCGCTCCCGAATGGCCACTCGAGACCATCGCCGCTATCGACCGCAACGTCCTGCGCATCGGGCTTTATGAACTCGCTGAATGTCGTGACACCGTGCCACCCAAAGTGGCAATTAACGAAGCCGTTGAGCTTGCCAAAGCTTTCGGCTCAGAAAATTCGTCGAAATTTATTAATGGCGTTCTCGGCACTGCCTATCGCCAACTAGGTATCGACGAAGAATCAGGAAATAATAATGAATCAGATAAGACAACCGGCGCGAAGAAAGCCGCAGGCTCCAGCGCCAAGAAAAAGAAAGATTCCGGAAGCGCTGCCGACTAAGCAGTATAAGGAATCACCTTTTGCGAAAATCTTTCGTAAAAAACCCGCTATTCAGGAAATTGTCCGCGAACCCACCGCTGGCGGTATTGTTTTTCGCGTTGATGAAGAAAATCAAGATATCGAAATTTTGCTAGTGCAGGATTCAAAAAATCGCTGGACTATCCCCAAAGGTCATATCGAACCGGGTGAAACCGCCAAACAGGCCGCAATTCGCGAAATTAACGAAGAAACTGGACTCATGCAAATCTCTGTTCTCACTTGGCTCGGCAAAATCCACTTCAAATATCGCCGTGCCGACAAACTTGTGCTGATGACCACTCAAATCTATCTCGTCCATTCCGATGACAAAAAAGAAACCCCCATCAAAGAAGAGTGGATGAACGACATCCGTTGGTTCAAATTTGCCGACGCCCTTGACGCCATTGAATACGAAGATATTGAAAAACTCATGCTCATCGCTAAAAAGAAAATTCGCGCAGGAGATTACAAATGAACAAAGACCAACTTGAAGCCTATCAAAATTTCGCCCGTGAAAAACTCGGGTTTGAATTTAACGATATCAATCTGTTAATTACCGCACTCACCCACCGCAGTTACATCAACGAACACAAACTTTCCGCCACCGAACACAACGAACGACTTGAATTTTTGGGTGATGCCGTTTTAGAACTGGTTTCTTCCGATTTTTTGTATAAAAAATACAACGAACCCGAGGGAACCATGACTGCTTGGCGTGCCGCTTTGGTGCGTACCGAATCCATCAGCGATGCCGGCAAAGCACTCGGCTACGAACCGCTAGTGCGCCTCTCTAAAGGCGAAAAACGTGGCTCCACTCGCGCCCATGATGTGATTCTCGCCGATTGTTTTGAGGCTTTAATTGGCGCTATCTATCTCGACCAAGGCTACAGCGCCGCCCAAGCTTTTATCGAAAAACATATTCTCAGCAAAATTGATCAGATTCTCGCCGAAGGTAGTTGGCGCGACTCCAAGTCTTACCTTCAAGAACTTTCGCAAAAAACCGACGGTATCACCCCTGTTTATCGCGTCATCAAAGAAGAAGGTCCTGACCACGACAAAACCTTTACTGTCGGGGTTTATGTGGGGAATAATGTCCGCGGTGTTGGTATTGGTCATTCCAAACAAGAGGCCCAAACTGCCGCTGCCAAAGAAGGCGTTAAATTTTACCTCAAATCTTGATTTTTTTAGAGAAATCATATAATAGGAATATGAGTAACACAATTACATCAAATATGGAAGAGGACTGGAATAAAAAGCTTACTCCAGAAGAGCTGAAGGCTATGGATGCTAGGCTCGAGACTTTTGCTGACGAATGGGAGCGAGCAGTTAAACAGAGGGAAAAGGAGTTAGGTGAACAACGTAACAATAATGAAGTATAAATCAACCGATGGCTCATATAGGTTTAGGGTCCTAGATAAGTTTGATGAGCCTGACGAAACTATTCGTTTAGATAAAATGATAAATCTCTCAAGACAATTGGAAAAATCTGGTGAACTTGAAGAAATGTTATGGATTAAAACCACACCAATAGTATGATAGTATTCTATTCAAAAAGCTGTGAGGGGTGTAGGGGAAACGAAGTTTTACGAACTATGAAATCTCTATGTGAAAAAAAGGGTATTGAGTTTCAAGAACGCAGAGATTTCTGAAGACGCAAAGATTTCTGGACACGCAATAATTCTTGGTAATGCCAAGATTTCTGGTTGCGTAAAGGTCGCTGGGGGCATGAGCATCTCAGGACTCACAATATTATCGGGCAATCTTACTCTTAGCGGGAATGTTAGAATCTATAACGGAAAAACATTACCTAATGATTAACCCTTTAACCTCAGCTCACGCTGGGGTTTTTTCTTGCCAGAGAGTATAGCCCTCTGCGAGCAGGGCAATTCTTTAAAAATCTCTAAAAATCAGGGATTTTCCTCTTGCAAGCTCAAGAAAAGTATGCTAAAATACACCTTGTATATTCTAAACGGACATACAGCTAGACGTAAGAGTAAGCCCACGGGAACTGCTCACAAGTCTAGATTTCTATATGTCAAATTAACGGAAAGGAAACGAATGCAAGTCATTCTCGGCACCAAAATTGGTATGACCCAGATCATCGGCGAAGATGGCACGGTAACTCCTGTCACCATTCTTCAAGCCGGCCCAGCCACAGTGACTCAGATTAAAACCGTCGAATCCGATGGTTATAACGCTGTGCAAGTTGGTTACGGTCAGGGTAAGAATCTGAGCAAGTCGGTTTCCGGTCACGTCAAAAAGACCGGTGCAAATATCAACCCAAAAGTTATTAAAGAGTTTCGCACTGCAGACACTCCCGATCTCAAAGTCGGTGATGTGCTCACTGTCGAAAACTTCAAATTAGGCGACAAGGTCGCTGTTACTGGAACGTCCAAAGGCAAAGGCTTCGCTGGTTCCATCAAACGCTGGAACTTCCAAGAATCCCGCAACACCCACGGTGGGCAAGGCAATATTCGCCGTGTCGGTTCAATCGGCTCCATGTATCCCCAAAAAGTTTGGAAAGGCAAAAAGATGCCTGGCCGCATGGGGCACGATCAAGTCACCGTCAAAAACCTTGTGGTCGCCTTTATCGATAAAGAAAATCATCTACTCGGTCTTAAAGGTGCCGTTCCTGGCCCCAAAAAAGGTCTCGTAACTGTTGAGGGAAAGGAGTAATATGGCAGAATCTAAACCTACTACCAAACTAAA
Organism: uncultured Candidatus Saccharibacteria bacterium; assembly: GCA_964345645.1. GTDB lineage: Bacteria > Patescibacteriota > Saccharimonadia > Saccharimonadales > Saccharimonadaceae > Nanosyncoccus. Next base: position 10,144 of record CAYFRK010000003.1, on the reverse strand, counting down.
CAAAGAAATTTTTGGCCTCAAAGTTCAAAATCATGAACTTTTGAAACTGGCCTATGATGCCTATCTCGCCAACTCCCGCAGCTCTCACGCCAAAACCTTAAAACGCGGTGAAGTGCGTGGTGGCGGCAAAAAACCTTGGCGACAAAAGGGAACTGGTCGAGCTCGTTTTGGCTCTACTCGCAACCCCATCTGGCGTCACGGTGGTGTAGCTTTTGGTCGCACTGGCGAAGAAAACTTCACCAAAAAACTTAGCAAAAGCGCCAAACGCACCGCTGTTTGTCAAGCTCTCAGCTTAAAAAACGCTGCAAAGGCCATTGTCGTGCTGACTGAAAAGCCAAAACTTTCTGGCAAGACTAAAGATGCTGAAAAAATCTTAAAAGATCTCAAATTGACTGATAAAAATGTGCTCTTCGTGGTTGCTGAGAAAACCCCTGAGGTGCTTCGTTCCACCAATAATCTTCCTAATGTCAAATTAGTCCGCGCTACTTATCTCAATGTTTTCGATATCTTAAACGCCGACGCTATCATCTTCGACCCCGCTGGTCTTCAAAACACCGAAGCTTGGCTGACAAATAAGGAGGAAGCATAATGGCTAAAAAAGATACCAAAACCACCGTCAAAACCAAAGAAGAAGTAGTGGAAAAAATGACCATGATCGAACCTCGCGCCACCGAAAAAACTTACGCCGAACAAACCAAGCGCACCTACGTTTTTCCAGTTAAAAAATCCGCGAGCAAGCAAGCTATCGCCAAACTGATCGAAAAAGAGTTCAGCGTAACAGTTACCGACGTGCGAGTTCTTATTCGTAAAGGTAAAAAGACCCGCTTCTCACGTGGCAAGCACGCCTATCCAGGCACCACCTATCGCCAAGACCAGAAATTTGCCTATGTCACCCTAAAAGATGGCGACAAAATCAAAGTTTTCGATGAACCCGAACCCGTTAAAGAATCAACAACTAAAGTCAGCGCAAAGGAAGCTAAAGCAGAAGGCAAAAAGACCAAAAAATCTGCCAAAGCCGACAAGAATGCAGACAAAGGAGCTAAATAATGAGTATTAAAGCATATCGCCCCACTACTCCGGCTCAGCGCCAAAAGACGACGCAGGATTTTGATCAAATCACGACCAAAAAACCGCTCAAATCTTTGCTGAAAGCCAAAAAACAAACTGCCGGTAGGAATAATCACGGTCGCATCACCGTCCGTCATCGTGGCGGCGGCGTCAAGCGTCACTATCGCATTTTAACCCACAACCTACCAAAAGACCTCACTCTTACAATTGAGGAAATCGAATACGACCCAAACCGTAGCGCTCGTATCGCTCGCGTCAAAGATCAAGCCGGCACTTTCTATTATGTACTTGCCGACAGCTCGATGAAAAAAGGCGACAAGTTCAAAACTGGTGACAAGGCACCCATTGAAGAATCAAACCGCCTCACTCTCGAGCAAATTCCAGTTGGCACACAAATTTACGCCGTCGAACTAACGCCAGGTCGTGGCGCTCAAATTGCCCGTTCTGCTGGCTCCAGAGTCCAGTTGATGGCTAAAGAAAATGGCTATGCCACTCTGAAAATGCCGTCTGGCGAAGTGCGCAAAGTTCTTGAGACTTGCTCCGCCTCCATCGGCGTTGTATCAAACCCACAGCACCAAAACATCAAAGTCGGTTCTGCTGGACGCAAACGCCGCAAAGGCATTCGTCCATCCGTCCGCGGTGTCGTCATGAACGCCACAGATCACCCCCACGGTGGTGGTGACGGTGGTCGCCACGGTGCTGGTAAAGCTCCCCGCACACCATGGGGTCAGCTCACACTCGGCTATCGTACCCGTCGTAATAAGAAAACTAATAATATGATCGTGCGCAGTCGCCACGAAGGAAAGAGGAAATAACCATGGGAAGAAGCTTGAAAAAAGGTCCTTTCGTGGACTATAAACTAGCCAAAAAAGTTAAGGCTCTCTCTGCCGAAGATCGCACCGTTGTCAAAACTTGGGCGCGCCAATCCACCATTTCTCCCGAAATGGTTGGCCGCACTATTGCTGTACATAACGGTAAAGTTCATGTCCCAGTTTTCATCAGTGAAAATATGGTCGGACACAAACTCGGTGAGTTTGCCCCCACTCGTAAATTCCGCCGACACGGTGGTAAAAAAGCTGCTGAAGCCGCAGCGGCGAAAGGAAAGGCTTAATTATGTCTGGAAAAACCCATTTCGCCCACGCCTATATCAAAGGCGTCGATTCGCAGCCTCGTAAAACTAATATCGTCGCCGCGCTCGTCCGCGATCGTTATGTTGCCGACGCCGTCGTTATTTTGGAACACACTCCTCGTCGTGCCGCACGCGCCGTTTTGAAAGCCGTTGAATCTGCCAATGCAAATCTCTTAAACTCTGGCGTTTCTATCGATCCCAAAACCATCCGCATCGCCCGCATTTCCGTTACCGCCGGCACTCGCATGCGTCGCTACGTACCAGCTTCTCGCGGTCGTGCCTTACCATTTGAAAAAATCTCCAGTAATATTTTCGTCGAAGTTGCCGGAGAAGAAAAAGTTAAAAAATCAGCCAAAACTGATGAAAAAGCCGCTAAACCGGCAGAAAAGGAGCAGAAGTAATGGGACAAAAAGTCAATCCAATTTCTTATCGTCTCCAAGTCAGCAAAGATTGGTCGTCCAAATGGTTTATCCGCAAAGCCGACTTCAAAACCTGGCTGATTGAAGACGTAAAAATCCGCGAGACGATTGAGGATCGTTTCAAGGCTCGCCCCACTATTGACAAAATCAATATTGAGCGCAGTGCCAACCTCACCACTATCACCATCCTCACCGCCAAAGCCGGTGTAGTAATTGGCAAACAAGGTGCAGGTATTAACGAACTGAAAAAAGATCTCGAAAAGTTTGTTTCGCAACCGATCAGAATCAGTGTCGAAGAAATTAAAAAGCCCGAACTTAGCGCAAAGCTCGTTGCCGAAAACATCGGCTTCCAGCTTGGCAAACGCATGAATTTCCGTCGCGCCGCCAAAATGGCTTGCCAATCTACTATGGCTGCTGGCGCCAAAGGTATTCGTGTGGAAGTTGCCGGTCGTCTCAACGGCGCCGAAATGTCTCGTCGCGAGAAGTTTATCGAAGGCTCCGTGCCTCTCCACACTCTGCGTGCCGATATCGACTTCCACTGTCACCATGCACCCACCATTGCCGGTATCATCGGCGTAAAAGTTTGGATTTATAAGGGGGAGAAATAATATGGCTATCTTACTTCCAAAAAAGACTCCGCACCGCAAGGTCCGAAAAGGCAAAAATAAAGGTATTGCCACCAGCTGCAACACTGTAGCTTTTGGTGATTTTGGCCTTCTGTCACTCGATAACGAACGCATCAACAGCCGCCAAATTGAAGCCGCTCGTCAAGCGATCACTCGTTATGTCAAACGTGGTGGTAAAATCTGGATTCGCATTTTTCCACACACTCCAGTTACTAAAAAACCTCTGGATGTCAAAATGGGCTCCGGTAAAGGCGAGCCACAATTCTTCGTTGCTAAAGTTAAGGCTGGCACCGTGATGTTTGAAATCGCCGATGTCCCTGAAGATGTAGCAAAAGAAGCCTTGCGTCTAGCTGGTCACAAACTACCTGTTCGTACTAAAATTATTAAAAAGGAGGAGTTCTAATATGGCACACACCTTAATTGGCATCGTTTCCTCGGATAAACGCGATAAGACCATTACTGTCTCCATCACGAACCGCGAAACGCATCCACTTTATCGCAAACAATATACTAAAACTCGTAAATACACCGCTCATGATGAGAAAAACGAGGCAAAACTAGGCGACAAAGTCGAAATTGTCTCTTGCCGACCTTTGTCTAAGACTAAAACCTATAAATTAGTCAAAGTCATAGAGCGTCATCATGGTTCTGTCGAACTCAAAGACGACGTTCTCGAACTTCCAGTTGAAGCGAAGGCCGAGAGTTCTGAGACCGTGCCCCGCGAGGCTCACGAGCCGAGCGAAGTGAGTGAGCCCCGTAACGACGGGAGCGAACGAACGAGGTCGAAGAGCTCTCGGTCAAGTGTAGAGGAGGATAAGTAATGATCCAGAAAGAAAGCAGACTTAAAGTAGCCGACAACAGTGGCGCCAAAGAACTCGGAGTCATCAGCGTTCTCGGTGGCACCCGTGCTCGCTACGCCCGTGTTGGCGACATCGTCACTTGCAGCGTCAAAGAAGCATCACCAACTGGTAGCGTCAAGAAAAAAGCTATCGTCAAAGCCGTTATCGTCCGCACACGCCAACAAATTCGTCGTCCTGATGGTTCAACCATCCGCTTCGACGACAATGCCGCTGTGCTCGTCAATGATGATAAAACCCCTCGTGGCACCCGCGTTTTCGGACCCGTTCCTCGCGAACTACGCGACCTGGGTTTCATGAAAATTATTAGCTTAGCTCCGGAGGTACTCTAAAATGGCACAGAATCTTAAAACCGGCGACCAAGTCAAAATTATCGCTGGCGACCATAAAGGCAAATCCGGTAAAATCGTCAAAATTGATCGCGAAAACAAGCTTGCAATGATTGACGGCATCGGTATTCGCACCCGTCACATCAAAGCTACGCAATTTAACCCCAAAGGTGGTAAAAAAGACATCCATGTCGGTATCAATTTTTCCAACCTAAAGAAAGAGGAGGGTAAAAAATAATGGCAGACACAAAATATATTCCACGCCTCAAAGTTCTTTACAATACAGAAATTGCAAAGAAGCTACAAAAAGAGCTTGGTCTTAAAAACATCAATCAAGTCCCTAAGCTCGACAAAGTTGTCGTTTCTTGCGGCGTTGGCCAAAAACGCGAAGACAAACGCTTCGTTGAAACCGTTGAGTTGACCCTTGCTAAAATCACTGGTCAAGCCACCACTTCTCGTCTGGCGAAAAAATCTATTGCCACTTTCAAAATTAGAAAAGGCATGGGCGCGCCAGTTGGTTATCTCACCACTCTACGCAACGATAAAATGTATGAATTTGTCGATCGCCTTATTAATGTCGCTTTGCCTCACGTCCGCGATTTCCGTGGTGTTTCCCGTAAATCTTTCGACGCCCAAGGCAATTACAGCATCGGTCTCAAAGAACAGACCGTCTTCCCAGAAATCACTTTCGAAGATGCCTCTATTTTGCACGGCCTCGAAGTTACGTTTATTATTAAAAATGGTTCTCATGAAGGGAGTATCAAGTTGTTAGAACACTTTGGTATGCCATTTGAAAAGGAGACAAAATAATGGCAAAGAAAAGCGCTGTTCTCCGTGATCAAAAAAGGCAAAAACTCTATAATAAATATAAAGCCAAACGCGATGAGCTAAAGGCAGCTGGCGATCTCGAAGGTCTGCAAAAGTTACCTCGAAATTCCAGTCCTACACGTCTCAAAAATCGCGACCTTCTGGACGGCCGACCTCGTGGCTACATGCGCCGTTTTGGTATGAGCCGTATTACCTTCCGTGAAAAAGCAAGCAAGGGTGAAATCCCTGGTGTAACAAAGAGTAGCTGGTAAGGAGAAAGGAGAAACATATGTCACTACAATCAACAGATCAAATCGCCGACCTCATCACCCGCATTCGTAATGCTATTATGGTTGGCAAAACCGAAATTCGCGTTCCTACCTCCAGGCTAAAAGTTGCTGTCGCCGACGGGCTGAAAAAAGCTCACTATATCGAGTCTTTTGAAGTCGAAGAAGGCAAGCCTCGTGGTGTCCTACATATTGTGATCAATAAGGCCACAGAGCCAGCTCGCATCACCGAAATCAGCAAGGTTTCTAAACCTGGTCGCCGCGTCTATACTTCCGCCAATGATATTCCTAAGGTTAAATCTGGTCGTGGAACCGTACTCATCTCAACTTCAAAAGGAGTGATGAGCGGACAAGAAGCCGTCAAGGCTCGCCTCGGTGGCGAAATCCTTGTCAAAGTTTGGTAAATTGCATTTTTGCTTAATCTATGCTATAATAAAATAATATTAAAAATAAGGAAAAAAATATGAGTCGCATCGGAAAACAACCCATCGAACTACCGGCGGGAGTGACAATTACGGTCGGCAGCAGCGAAATCACTGTTGCAGGACCAAAAGGTTCGCTCGTCGTCCCAGTTCAGCCCAACACCACCACTAAGGTTGAAGGGAATCAAATCATCGTCACTCGTAAAGATGACGAACTAAAATCAAGAGCCTGGCACGGCTTACAGCGCAGTCTCTTAAACAACGCCGTCGAAGGCGTCACTAAAGGCTTTGAGAAAAAACTCGAAGTTAATGGCGTCGGCTTCCGTCTATCTGGCGGTGGCAAGCAAATCGAAATGGCATTAGGCTTTTCACACCCCATTAAATATACCGCACCTGAAGGTATCGATCTTAAAGTTGATAAAATGGAAATTACCGTTTCGGGTATCGATAAGCAAAAGGTTGGTCAGGCTGCTGCTGAAATTCGCAGTCTCCGCAAACCAGAACCATATAAAGGCAAAGGTATTAAATATATTGATGAAGTTATCATTAAGAAAGCCGGAAAGGCAGGGAGTAAATAATGAAAGCTATTTATCGCGCTAAACGCACACGCGCCAAAATCCATGGCACTGCCGACCGTCCTCGCCTCAGTGTTCATATCAGTAACCAACACATCATCGCTCAATTGATCGATGACGACAAAAAAACCACTCTCGCTTACGCTACGACCGTTGGCTCTAAATTAACTGGCACTAAAACCGAAAAAGCTGCCGCCATTGGCAAACTCATCGGTGAAAAAGCCAAAAAATCCAACATCAAAAAAGCCGTTTTCGACCGTGGCGCAAAATTATACGCAGGCCGCATGTCCGCTCTCGCTGACGCCGCCCGCAAAGAAGGATTGGAGTTCTAATATGGCAGACGTAGAAAAACCACAGCCAAAAGTTATCAATAAATCCGGCACACTCAAGATGACCGATGAAGTCGCCGCCACTCGCGAACAACGCGATATTGGTGGTCGTCGCATGAATCGTCGCAGTGGTCGCCGTGACCGCGTCAAAGCCGACGTTGCCCCCAAAGAATTTGACGAAATCACCATCAGTATTGACCGTGTCTCTCGCACCGTCGCTGGTGGTCGTCGCATGCGCTTTAGGGCACTAGTTGCTATCGGTAATCATAAAAACAAAGTTGGTGTCGGCGTAGCAAAAGGGAACGACGTTACAGCCGCTATTCAAAAAGCCAACGCTCGCGCCAAGAAAAACTTGATTACCTTCAATATTAATGGCGAGACCATTTGCCACGAAGTTGAAACCAAAGTTACCGGCGCTCACGTCTTGATGAAGCCTGCCGCTCCTGGTACTGGTATTATTGCTGGCGGTGTTGTTCGCTCCATTATCGGTCTAACTGGTGTGAAAAACCTGATTTCTAAATCCCTTGGCTCAACCAACAAGGTCAATATTGCCTATGCCGTTATCGAAGGTCTAAGACAACAAGTTGCTCGTAAGGATTGGGTCGGTAGCACTAAGAAGGAGAACAAATAATGAAATACCACGAACTCACAGTTGAAAAAAACACTCGCCCCAATCGCAAAGGCCGCGGCATCTCCGCTGGCCAAGGTAAAACTGCCGGTCGCGGCACCAAGGGTCAAAAATCCCGTAGTGGCCACCGCAAAATGCCCGCTGGTTTCATGGGCGGACAACGCGCTATCATGCAGGCCATACCAAAACTCAAAGGGTTTAAATCAATCCACGATAAGGCCAGCGTTGTCTATACCGATCGCCTCAACGGTCTCACTGGTAATGTAGATAACTTTGTTTTGGCCGACCACAACCTGATTAAAACCCCATACACCAAAGTTAAAGTTATTTCTCGCGGCGAACTTACAGCCAAAATCACTCTTGAAACTCAGTTTGCATCCAAAACCGCAATTGAGGCCATTAAAAAAGCTGGTGGCTCCTTCAAAAAAGTGGCTGTACCAGCTAGATTAAAGGCAAAAGCAGAAAAATAAACTTTTTCTTGAAAAATACACCCCCAAAAGGGTGTATTTTTTGTGGTTCTATGCTAATATAGATGAAGTAATTAGAGGTTTTCATGCATTTCAAGACTATTTTCAAATCGTTCAAAAATAAAGATATGCTCAAGCGTATTTTTATCATTCTAGGCATCCTGGTTGCTTATCGCATTTTGGCGCATATCCCTGTTCCTCTTGGTGATCCAACCACCTTCCGCGAAGCCGTCAAACAGCTGATTGAAAAGTCTGACTTCGGCAGCTTTCTTAATCTCATTTCTGGTGGTGGCCTCACCTCTTTTTCTATTATTCTTGTTGGCCTCTCACCCTACATTACCTCTTCCATTGTTATCCAACTTCTCTCTAAGGCCATCCCTTCGCTCGAGGAAATCTCTCAAGATGGCGAAACTGGTCGTCGCAAAATCAATCAATGGACACGTGTTCTTTCTATTCCTCTCGCCGTTATCCAATCTGCTGCCTACATTTTTATCCTCTATAATTCCGTCATCGCCGCCAATTCCGCCACAGTGTCTAATCTCAACATTAGTGACTGGATTCTTGCCATCACCGCTATGGTTGCCGGCTCCACTATCCTCATGTGGCTAGGCGAACTTATCACCGAACAGGGAATAGGTAATGGTATTTCCATGATTATCTTCGCCTCCATTATTTCTCAATTTCCCACCACGCTCGCTGGTCTCCTTTCTGCTCTCTTCAACACCGAACAGGGCACGCTTTCCTTATTCGGCTGGCTTAACCTACCTGTAAATCCCACTATTTTTTGGATTCTACTGGGTTATGTTATTGCCCTTATCATCGTTATTTACTTCTTGGTTAAAATCAACGAGGCTCAGCGTATCATCACCATCAACTACGCCAAACGCGTCCATGGCAACAGTAGCTACGGTGGCATTAAATCTATTTTACCCATCAAGCTAATCGCTGCTGGCGTGGTTCCAGTCATTTTCGCTACCGCCTTTCTCTCTGTGCCTGCACTCATCGGCCAAGTCATCCAAACCGTTAATCCGGGCAATTCTTTTGGCCAAACCCTAGTTTCGCTCTTTACTGCCCCCAACGCCTCCACTTTTGCCACCACCTACGCTAATGGCATCACCCCTCAATGGTTTGTCTATCCGACCTGTTACTTCTTCCTCGTGATCCTCTTCACTTTTTTCTACACCTCTATCATCTTCAATACTAAAGAAATCGCCGATAATCTTCAAAAACAAGGTGGTTTTATCGAGAATGTCCGCCCCGGTATCCAGACTGCCAATTATCTCGGTAAAATCATCAATCGCCTCAATCTTTTTGGCGCTTTTGCCCTTGGTTTAATCGCTATGTTACCCTTTGTGACTGACTACGTCTTTATTCTCACTATTGGCCAACCTATTGGCCTATCTCTCTCTGGTACTGGTTTATTAATCGTTGTGACGGTGGCTCTCGAAAACCTCCGTTCGCTAGATTCCCGAGCGCTGATGGTAACTTATGACGATTTCACCCACGATGAGCTTTAAGCTAAAAAAACGCATCCCCATCTTTCGAATTTTCTGGCTAATTGTGCTTTTTTTGATCGTTGGTTTTTGCACCAAAGTTTGGCTCTGGGAACAAGCCTATAAAACCGCCAGAGTCGGCGCCGAACGCCCTCCGCTGGTTAATAACATTACCAACCAAGATAATCCCATCCTCGACGAAACCGAACCTACGCCCGATATGGTCGCTAGCTACACCGTTGCCCCCGATCGCCCCCGTTATCTTTCAATTCCGGCTCTCAAAATTACCAACGCCAAGATTATTCCCGTCGGCCGCACGCACACTGGCGCTATGGGCACTCCAAACAATATTTTTGACACTGGCTGGTACACCGGCTCCGACAAGCCCGGCACGGGCGGCACCATGATTATCGATGGCCACAACGGTGGCCCCACTAAAGTTGGCGTTTTCAAATATCTTCCTGATCTCGCTCTTGGCGAACTCATAATCATCGAACGTGGCGACGGCCAAATCTTTAATTATCAAATTGTCGAAAACAAAGCCATTCCGCTCGAAGAAGCCGATGCCTATATGGATGCCGCCTTTGTCAGTCCCGAATCTGGCAAAGAGTCTCTTACCCTTATCACTTGTTCTGGCACCTGGGATTATGATCTAGATAACTATCTTTCTCGCCAATTTATTCGCGCCGTTTTAGTCGAATAGTCTTG
>CAYFRK010000002.1:42401-62738 GCA_964345645.1 uncultured Candidatus Saccharibacteria bacterium | reverse complement strand
GCATCTAGTACCTTCCTAACATCTTCACTAGACACTCCAGGAACATCTTTAACCTCCCTTTGGATAGTTTTTATTGGCCAGGAAGTTGCCAGTTTCCACTTTGCTGAAAAGTAGTTGTCATGCCAATGAGTTATTTTGCCTCCATTGTTGACAACGAGACTTAGTCATACAGCATACAGTTCCGCAGGAAGGTCCTTTGCATTTATTTCTTTCAGAAATTTATCACGCTTCCTTCTATCAGCCCTAGACCTCTGAAGTTGCTCTTTTAACTGCTTCTCATACTCACTCTGTGAATCTTTGTTAGCTTTTTCAGCCCTTTTTATTTCTTTTAAAATAGCTTTAAGCATTTCTACTCCTTCAGTGTAGAGGTTCCTAGTACGGTATTGTACTAATAGTTCTATAAAAATATAGAAATGTAAATTTGTCAACTCCTAGTAATGAGGTATTTTGTCTTTAGCCATGGCTAGCCAATATTTATTGATAAATAACAAAGACGAAAAGACCAGTTAGGAAGACTGGTCTTGAACTTTTTGGGTGTTTAAATTGGCTCCCCCAGATGGACGATTTTAGAATTGCCTGCTATGAGTATGATAAGCAATATGGCATATTGTTGGCGGATTTTGTTAAGAAGTATTGCTAAAATTATCGCCTGAACTTAGGCGGTGTAGTGCGCTTTCGCGACGAAGCCGCCCGACCACAAAGCGCGGAACGCGCGACTGGTGAGGGCGGCGAGGAGTGCTAGACAACGCGTTCGCGTTCTCTAGCTAAAAATTACGAAATATGTTATAAAAATCACGTTAGCCACCACAAAGCAGGCGCGTAAACACGGAAAGCCGACATATTTCTTGCATTTGCGCAAGGTCGTTTGCCGCGAGGCGGGCGCAGCTACCCCAAAGCAAGCGCCCAGCCTCGCGCTATATAAAAATGCAATTCGAGTTAAGAACGTCCTTGCTCTTAATTATAATGACAGACAAAAACCTTTGAATTATTTGTCGTCCAACTCTTGCATCGCCTGCAAGAAGCCATCATGCGTCAATACTTTACTCTCGTCTAAGCCCTCTGCTCGGCACCATGCCTGTACTCTCGGTACATTCTCTGTCGTTGTAATTATTCCATACAGCCTTTCTGGCTCGTCCTTAAAGTTTACGCCATCTACTCCACCAAACACCTCACTGTTATCACCAGTATTAAGTACTTCTTCAATTTCTTCCGGCTTCGGCATAAATGCGAAAATCGCACCATACGGCATCCACGCATTATTGGATTCTGCAAACTCACAAGATACTCGAATGTTAGTTTTTGCCGTCACATCAATTTGCGTAGCAAAGCTTTTCATGCTTTCTCCTCTTTGCTCTGGCGTCAATAGCCCATGTGAACGAACAATCTCTCTTACGCGCCCAATATTGTTAGTGCCATGAAAGACTAGCGGTAAATCGTCTGGCACAGTTTCCTTTACTGAATTTACATACTCCTGAGCAAAATTTCGCGTAATTCTTTCGCGTTCCTCTATATCTTCAGCCGTTGGTATGCGCGCAAACTCTACCAATGCCTCATTATCTCTTAGTGTCGCCTCCGCGTCTCTAAGCTGTTGCATATAGCGTTCACGACGCCATTCATCTGTTTCGTCGGCTATTTTTTGCTGGAGCCTTTCAGCTCTCTCCGTCATCTTCTTTACGCGTTGATGGTTGTTGGCAACGATATTTTCAAAGCTAGCGCTTACGCTTTCGACTTTCTTTTCGGCATAGCTTAACGGTCTACGCTCCTCAAAAGCTGGCATTGCAGATAACTCATCCCATCCGCTGCCCACCGTCTCACCCTGTTGTTTTGATAAAATTTCACCTGACATTCTCACCCCTTATTCTCTTACTAATTGTTAGATACCCAACTTAACTCACGTTCACGCATGGTCTCGCACCTTCCACTATGTCATTTATAATGTCTGTCAATTCTTGGCTCCCGGGGCCGGGCTCGAACCGGCAACCTCGAAGTTAACAGCTTCTTGCTCCACCATTGAGCTACCCGGGAATGAAATGATTATAGCATATTTCTGGGAAAATTAGCAAAAATGATGGGGATGTGCTAGAATAAGAAGAATGTGGAGTTGCTTTTTGAATGGCAACAGAAAGGAGTTAGCGATATGGATGATCAAGAGAAAGTAATACAAATTGCTGGCTCAATTACTGTTGATGAACTCGCAAATGCACTCGGACTTTCGGTGACGTCTTTGATTGGGGAATTGTTTAAAAACGGGATTGTGGCAACGATCAATCAGCGACTGGATTTTGAAACGGCGTCGATTATTATTGATGAATTGAAACTTGAAAATGTGCGACTGGAACGCAAAAATACAGCAACCAAAACATCGGAATTTCGACAGGAGTTGTCGGAAAAAGCGGTGTCGCGACCACCAGTGGTGGCGGTGATGGGGCATGTTGATCATGGTAAAACGACTTTGCTGGATACTTTACTTGGAAAAAAGACGGCTGAAGCGGAGGCGGGAGGGATTACGCAACATATCTCGGCTTATCAACTTGATTATAATGATAGAAAAATTACTTTTCTTGATACGCCGGGACATGAGGCGTTTGCGGCAATTCGTCAGCATGGGGCGATGCTAACGGATATTGTGGTGATTGTGGTGGCGGCAGATGATGGGGTGAAGCCCCAGACGATCGAGGCGATTAAGTTTGCGCAGAGCGCGAATGCAAAAATTATTGTGGCGATCAACAAAATTGATCGTGAAGGGGCGGATGTGGCGCGAACGATGGCGGACTTGTCGCAACACGGTTTGCAGCCCGAAGAATGGGGTGGTGACGTGGTGATGGTGCCAGTCTCGGCGAAAAGAGGTGATAATATTGAAAAATTGCTAGATATGATTTTATTGACGGCGGATATTGAGGATTTGCGGGCGGATGTGGATATTATGGCGGAGGGGCTGGTGATTGAATCACATATGGAAGTGGGGCGGGGTTCGGTGGTGAATCTGTTGGTGACGGGCGGAGAGCTGAAAACGGGGGAATTTATAGTGGCAGGGTCTTGTTATGGTAAAGTGCGCACGATGTTGGATTTTCGTGGCAAGCCCAAAGGTAAGGCAACGCCTTCGACACCGGTGACGGTGACTGGATTTAAGGAATTGCCGAGTTTTGGTGATCGTTTTGTAGAAGCGGCGGATGAAAAGACAGCGCGCAAAATGGCGCTGCTTAATGCGCAGAATCAGGCGGACGAATTAGCATCGGCCAATGTGACATCGGGTGATCTTTTGAGAATGATGAACACAGCCGACAATACCAAGGTGTTTAATGTGATTATTAAGGGGGATGTGTTGGGGTCGGTAACGAGCGTGGTGGATAGTTTGAAAATGATTGATACAAAAGGTGAGATCACACTGAATATTGTTGCGACTGGGGTGGGTGATGTGACGGAAAATGATGTGTATATGGCGGTGGGCGAAAATACGGTGATTTATGGGTTTAATGTGAATATACCAACGAATATTGCTAAAATGGCGGCGCGTGACGGTGTGACGGTAAAAATTTTTAAGGTGATTTATGAGCTGTTAGATGATGCAAAACATGCGATGGAAGATTTGCTAGACGCGGAAGTGGTCGAGGAAGATAAGGGGGAAATGGTGATCAAGGGTGTGTTTAGAACTGAGAAAAACGCGATTATTGCAGGGGGTGAGGTATTGGATGGCACGGTGGCGCCAAAAATGTTGGGTAGAGTGATCAGAAAGAAGGAATATTTGGGTGAAGTGGAGGTAGAGAGTGTACAGAAAGAGAAAATCAAGGTGAATGAACTGGTGGCAGGGGAGATTGGGGGATTGGCGCTGAAAACAGATCATAAGATTGTGTTGGAAATAGGGGATAAACTAAAACTATTTACGCGGGAAATGAAGAAAAAGACGCTTTAGATATGAAAATAGATGAGAGTTTTTTGGTGGAAATGGGGCTGGAGGAGATGTCAGCAGAGCAAAAACCGGCTTTTTTGGAGTATGTACAGGAAGAGTTGGAGCTGAGGATTGGGCAGAGAATTGCGGAGGGTTTGACGGAAGAACAAATTACGGAATTTGAACAGATTGAGGATAAGGAGCTTGCAAAGCAGTGGATAGAGGAGCATTTTCCGAATTATAAAGAGGTGATGCAGGAAGTTTTTGAGGGGCTGAAAAAACAGATTTTGGCTAATCGCGAGCAGCTTTTAGCTTAGCGTAGCCGTTGAGAAAGCTTTTGGCGTCCATGGGGCGCTTATTTTCTGGCTGAAGGCGGTCGATGCTGAGAATTTGACCATCTGCGCAAGGGAGCGGCAAAAGGGCTGCCTCACCTTGGTTGAGGGGGTGAGCCTCTAAAATGACGCAATTGTGGCCAAAAAAGGCATATTTGGGTTTGGGAAAGTCTTGAAAAGCAACAATTTTGCGGAAAGTTTGGGCGGCGGTGTCGGTTTCTGGGGTGAGATAAGACTGGTTTTTGTCGAGTTTTTGGGTGTAGGTGGCGGAGCTTTCGTCCTGGGGAGTGGGGGTGGGGAGATTTTGCAGGTTTTTGACGAGCCAATTAGCGCCAGCTTCGGCAAGAGCGCGATAGATTTGGTCTTTATTGAGAGGAAGATTTTTAAGAGTGGATTGATAAAAAACAGGGCCAGCGTCCATTTGGGGGACAAGCTTCATAATAGAGAAAGAAAAGTCGGTATCGCCGCTTAAAATGGCAGTTTCGATGGGGGAAGGGCCGCGATATTGGGGGAGCAGGGAAGGATGAAGATTGAGAATTCCCGTGGGCTCAAAAAGCTGAAGAAAATCAGGCTGTAAAAAGACACCAAAAGAGGCGAGAATGCCGAAAGCGTCGGGATGTTTAGCCTTGAAAGCTTTGGCGGTTTCGAGATCATCTGGGGTTTTGGCGTGAAAAAGTATGGTGGTATTGGGCTCGAGAACAGAGAGCGCATAAGAGGCGAGGGGGCCATTGCCAAAAAAAATAATTTTAGGTTTCATCGGGGAAGAGTTGTTGGTTATTTTTGATAAATTTTTCATAATCGACAGGTTGCAGGTCGCCGTTTTTATCCATTTCGAAGAAGGCTTTGGGGTCGTTTTTGATGTGATCGATGAAAAGGATGCCGTTTAGGTGGTCGATTTCGTGCAGTAGAACGCGCGTCAGTGAGCCAGCGGTTTTAATACGAACCTCGGTGCCATCTTCGAGCATGGCTTTGATTTTGGCTTTTTCGGGGCGACTGACAAGACCATAAGTTTTAGGAACAGAGAGACAGCCTTCGTGGTCTTTTTGTCGTCGGCCTTCAGTTTTGATGACTTCGGGATTAATCAGGGCAGTGAAGTGATTATTTTCTTTGGCCTCCATATCATCACGCACGATAATAATACGTTGGTTAATACCCATTTGAGGGGCGGCCATGGCGGCAGAGAGCTCAAAGGGGTGATCTTTTTCCCAGTCAAGGGAAAGTTTGACCATATCAGCGATAATTTGCTTGGTTTCATCGGTAACGAACTTGACTTTCTGGGACTTTTGACGCAGACGTGGATCAGTGGTAGCAATAATTTTCATAAGGAATATTGTAGCATAAAAAAGCTAGTTAATAAAGGGGTGGGGATTAGAGGAGGGATGGGGGGTCGAGGAAAATACGGGGTTTGGCGGAGGGGTTTAGGGTGGAAAGAGCTTGGACGAGATGGGTGCGACTAGGAGATTTAACGACGAGTTGCCAAGTATAGCCGCTTTTGCTACGTTCGTGGAAGGCTGGCATAGGCTGAGAGCAAGATATTTTAGGGTGTTTTTGAAGCTGATTTTTGAGGGCAGAAATGTGTTTTAGGGTGGTTTGCTCGGTTTTGAAAGTGACGGAAACTTTGGCGAGATAAGTAAAAGGCGGAAGATGCTCTTTACGGCGCTTTTCTATGAGATATTTGTAAAAAGAAGCATAGTCGTTTTTGATAGCGTATTGGATGACGGGATGGTCGGGTTGGAAAGTTTGGATGATGGCTTCGGCGGTTTTGAGGTGACCACGACCGATACGACCGATAACCTGAGTGATGAGCTCAAAAGTGCGTTCTTCAGCGGAAAAATCAGGGAGAGCGAGCCCAGAATCGGCCTGAACGACGCCAACGGTGGCAAGCTTGGGCAGATCAAGGCCTTTCGCAACGGTTTGAGTGCCAATAATAATATCAAAATCGCCGGCTTTAACTTGATGATAGAGTGCATCAAGGGTTTGACCTTTGGTATTATCGGTATCAAAACGGACAATTTTGGCGGTTTTGAAGAGCTTTTTTAGTTCAGATTCAAGTAATTTGGTGCCGAAACCCTTATGAATGACGTCTGGGTGGCCGCAGGAGGGACAAGAGGTGGGAACCTGGGTATGATAGCCACAGGCGTGGCAAATGAGCTGGAAGCGGTCAGAGTGCAGGGTAAGGGGAAGAAAGCAGTGCGGACAAAGGGCTTGCCAGCCGCATTTTTGACAGATGGTGATAGGGGCGGAACCGCGACGATTATGAAAAATCAAGGTTTGATGGTCTTTTTCGAGATTATCAGAGATGGAGGCGAGTAGTTGGTTGGAAAAATAGCGATTTTTAGAGAAATTGGTGGGGGAGTGAAAATCAACGACGGTGGTTTTGATAGGGGTGGTGGTTTTGGCCTTGGTGGGAAGTGAAACGAGGGTATTTTTTTGAAGAGCGAGATGATAATCAACGATATTAGGGGTGGCAGTGCCGAGGATGCAAGGAATTTTTTGATTCTGAGCGATGAAGCTGGCGAGGCGGAGAGCAGAATAACGGGGTGGGTTATCTTGATAATAGGAAGAATCATGGGCTTCGTCGATAATAATAAGTCCGAGATTTTTGACGGGGGCAAAAAGGGCAGAACGGGGGCCAATAATGATTTGGGGAGTGTTGGAATTATGAATTTTTTCCCAAATCAGATGGCGCTGGGCTTCGGTCTGACGAGAGTGCATAAGGGTAATTTGGCCACCAAAAGTTTCTTCAAAAACCCGAACAAGTTGGGAGGTGAGAGCGATTTCAGGAACTAAAAGAATGGTGGATTTTTGTGCTTTTAGGGCGTTTTTAGTCAGTTCTAGGTAGATGTTAGTTTTTCCACTTCCGGTGATGCCATGAAGGAGTTTAGTGCCGTTAGGAGGCTCTACAAGGGCTTTTAAGGCGGTTTTTTGTGCGGGGTTGAGGGGGATAAGAGGGAGTTTTTGGGGTGGAGTGGAAATTTGTTCGGTTTTTTGGCGACGAGTCTTGGTGAGACCAGTTGGCAGGAATAGGGAAAGAGCAAGAGAAAGCGGGACTACGTAATAATCAGATAACCAAGTGATGGCAGAGAGAAGATGGGCGGGGAGAGGAGTGTCATAAAGAGGCTTAATAATGTCTTTAGTGGGGAAATCGACTTTTTTGACAGGTTTTTTAATGACGCCAACGACGGTTTGGCGCCCGAAGGGAATTAACACGATTTGGCCAGGGGTGTAGGGGGTGTCAGAGTGATAAGTGAGGGTGGAAAGGTTTTGCCCCAGAGACTTTGCTGGAATGACGTCATAGAACATATATCTATTATATTATGGAATCTTGGGAAAAATGTTGTATTTTTGACTTGCGATAATCTGAAAGAGGCGATATAATGAAGAGAGAAAAGAGAGGAAAAATGTTAGATATCTTTATTACTTCAAGGGTGAGACGAAAGATTTTAGTGGTATTTGCGAAGTATCCTGACTTTAAAACGCATGTGCGAGGGCTGTCAAAACTGATCAAAGAAGATCCGGGAAATATTCAAAGAGAGTTGCACCGCCTGGAAAAAGGCAAATTTTTAGTGATGACCAAGAAGGGAAATACGAAAATTTATCAGACGAATAAGCGATTCCCGATTTTGAAAGAGTTGCAAAGTATGGTGATTAAGAGCCAGCAATTATCATCCAGTAATAAACCTAATAAAACGATTGGTTGATGAGCCCACTGTTTTTGAGGCTGATCAAAAAACGGGGTATTGATGAGAGTTTTTTGTCGCCAAAATATGAGGAGTGTATAGATCCATTTTTGCTGCCGGACATGGAGCGAGCGGTGGAGCGAATTTTACAGGCGAAAGAGACTGGAGAGAAGGTGTTGATTTATGGCGATTATGATGCGGATGGGGTGACAGCGACAACAGTAATGCATGATGCGCTGAAATTGGCAGGGGTGGAAGTGATGAAAACGATGTTACCAAATCGTTTTACGGATGGCTATGGCATGAACGAAAAAGTGGTGGAAGAGGCGAAAAAAACAGGGGCGAAGTTGGTGATAACGGTGGATTGTGGTAGTGGTGATATGGAAGTAACACAAAAATTGTTGGATGCGGGAGTGGATTTGATTGTGACGGACCATCACGAGTGTGGTGAAGTTTTGGCGAAAGTGCCGGTAATCAACCCGAAGCGAAAAGATGTGGAGGTGCCGGCAGAACTGAAAGATTTGGCTGGAGTTGGGGTGGCGTTTAAGTTGGTGCAGGCGCTCGTGCAAAAGGGGATGATTAAGGCGGGGCGAGAAAAATGGTTGTTGGATTTAGTGTTGATTGGGACGATTTGTGACAATATGGCGATGACTTTAGAAAATAGAAGACTGTGCTATTTTGGCTTGATAGTGTTGAAAAAGACGAAGCGCGTGGGGTTGCGAGAGTTAATGCGAGTGGCAGGAACAAAGAAAATTGATACGGATGCTATTGGTTTTCAGATTGGGCCAAGGATGAATGCGGCAGGTCGGGTGGAGACAGCAGATAAGGCGCTAGAGCTGTTATTAACAGAAAGTCCGAGTGTAGCGGCGCGGTTAGCGGAGGAACTAGAGGAGTTAAATCGGGTGCGTAAAGAGATGCAAAATGCTGCCAGACGTGAAATTGAGCAACGAGGAGTGGGAAATGAGCCAGTAATTGTGGAGAGTGGGGATTGGCACGAGGGGGTATTGGGGATTATTGCGGGTAATTTAACCGAAAAATATAAGAAACCAGCGTTTGCATTTACGAAACTAGAAACGGGATATAAGGGGTCGGGAAGAAGTTTCGGTGAGTTTAATTTAGCACAAGCGCTTTCAGAGTGCCAAAAGTGGATAGTGACGGGTGGGGGCCATGCTGGCGCTTGCGGAGTAACAGTGCCAACTGAGGGGTTAGATGATTTTAAACGAGCGATTAATGATTATTACAGGAGTTTGGGGCTTAAAAATCAGGAGAGATTTTTGATACAAAAAGAAGATTTGGTGGTGAGAGATCTTGCAGAGTTAAATCTGAAATTGATAGAAGAGTTGGCGAAACTGGAGCCATTTGGGTGGGGAAATGAGGAGCCGATTTTTAAGCTGGAAGAGATGGCGGTGTCGGAGGTGCGAAAAATGGGACGAGAAGGGGAGCACCTAAGTTTAATTATGAAAGACAAGAAGGGTACAAGCTTGAAGCTGGTGGCGTTTTATGCGCCAAAAAGGTGGTTAGAGATGCAGGTAGATGAAGATACAAAAATGGATGTTTGGGTGCGGTTGATGGATAATGATTGGAATGGTTTTCGGACGGTGGAAGGCAAAATTGAGCGTATTGAGATAAGATAGGAAAAAAATGTTGCAAACTGGGGGAGGTTTTGATATAATGGCGGCTATATGGCAATAAAAGTAACCAGAAAAGACCAGAACGAGGCGAACGAAAATATCATTCGTCGTTTTAATCGTAAAGTTTTGCAGAGCGGAATGATGCCGCTGGCAAAATCTCAGTTGCGTTTTGCAAAGCCAATTTCCAAGCGAGAACGCCGTAGTAAGGCAATTTTGCGTGAGATTCGCAAAGCAGAGAAGACTGAACGTATTAAGCTCGGGTTAAAATAAATGCAGATTTCATAAAAAGCCCAACTAGTTTGGGCTTTTTTGCTATACTAGAAGAGAAAGGAAGAAAATATGATAATTTTGTTTGGTTTGGCGGGGTCAGGAAAAAGTACGCAGGGGCGGATTTTGGCGGAAAAATTGGGTTGGAAATGGCTGTCAGTGGGGCAGGTTTTACGTAATACGGGCAGATATGATCATATTTTGAAAGCGGGGGAGCTGGTTGAAAACGAGCAAGTGGTGCGCTTGATGGCGGAAGAGATTGAAAAGGCAAAGGCGGAGGGGAAGGATATAATTTTAGACGGATATCCGAGAGATGTTAAACAGGCAGAATGGATGGTAAATCATTTGGCTGATGAAGTGGATTTGGCGATTTTTTTGACGGTGCCAAAAGAAGAGCTGTGGCAGAGAATTATGAAGCGCGGTCGGGTGGATGATACGGAAGAAGTTATAAAAAGAAGGTTTCAAATTGTTGAACAAAATATTTATTCAATTTTAGAACTGTTAAAACAGGCTGAAATAACAGTGGTAGAAGTGGATGGGCAAGGTAGTATTGAGGAAATCACAGATCGATTGATGAGTGCAATAAAAAAGGCAGTACAGGACAATGAAAAAAATGGATCAAAATAAAATTGAAGCGATGCGCGAGGGCGGGCAGATTTTGGGACAACTGCTGGCAGACTTGAAGGCATATGTGCAGCCCGGAATGACAGGAAAAGAAATTGATGCGTGGGTGAGAAAACAAATTGTGGCGCGTGGGGCGGAGGTGGCCTATGATATGCTGGAAATGAAGTTTCCAGGGGCGATTTGTATTTCGGTGAATGATGAGTTGGTGCATGGTACGCCAAATGACGAAGTTTTGGAGGAGGGAGATAAGGTTTCTTTTGATTTGGACATATTTTATAAAGGGTATTTTACGGATTCAGCATTCACTATGTTAGTGGGAGAAAAGGGGTCACCGGCGGTGAAGCGGATGATTAGCGTGACGGAATCGGCGATGTGGGAGGGAATTGATAAGGTAAAGGCAGGGGTGCATTTAGGCGATGTTAGTTATGCGATAGAAAAAACTTTGAAGTCGGGGAAACTAGGAATAATTACAAATTATATTGGGCATGGAATTGGGCGGACGATGCATGAACATCCAGAGGTACCAAATTTTGGTAAGCGCGGACAAGGGTATATTTTACAGGCGGGGGATACGATTTGTATTGAGCCGATGTCATCTTTGGGAAAACCGCAGAACTATGTGGATAGAGAAGATGGTTGGACAGTAAAAATGCGAGATGGCTCAATAGGTTGTCATTTTGAACATACGGTGTTGGTGCTACCGGATGGATATGAAGTTTTAACTTTGCCAAAATGATTTATATGCTATAATAAAGCTTATGGATGAAGTATCTAAATATGCCATAGGCTTGGATGTGGGGACAGAGAATATAAGGGCGATAATTGCGAGTGTGGGGAAAGACGGTGATCTGGCGGTGGTAGGATATAATGAAGTAAAAAACGCAGGGATGCGCAAGGGGGTGGTCGTTAACTCGATTGGGGTGACAGATGCAATTAATGATGCATTGGGTGAGGTGGAGCGGATGAGCGGTCACGAGATAAAATCAGCGATGATTTCGATTAATGGGTCATCTATTTTATCGACTAAAACAGAGGGGATGATTGCGGTTGGCACGGTTGAACATGAAATTAATGAGAGTGATCTGATGAGAGTGCAAGATTTGTCGGTAATGGGGCAGATTCCGCCAAATAGGGATGTTTTAGATGTGGTGCCCCTGGATTATGCGATTGATGGACAGGGTAGTATTAAAGACCCAGTTGGAATGAGAGGTGCGCGGTTAGAGTTGTTGGCGAACGTGATCTCTGTGCTTTCTCCACACTGTGAAATGTTAAAAAAATCCGCCGAGCAGGCCAATGTGGCAGTACAAGGCTTAGTGCCATCAGCGGTAGCAGCAGCAAGAGTGGTTTTGACGGAAAAACAGGTGGAAAATGGGGTTGCAGTAGTGGATTTTGGCGCCACTACAACTTCGGTGGCGGTGTTCGAAGAAGGGGATTTACAGTATGTAGGCGTGGTGCCAATTGGTTCGAATAATATTACGAACGACCTTGCGATTGTGCTGGGAATTGATACAGAGGTGGCAGAAGAAATTAAGTGCCGATTTGTGACAGGAGATTTTGCTGGCGAGAAAGATATTATGATAAAAGTGGGACGAGATGAGCTACATTTTAAGAGGAAAAAGGTAGATGAAGTAGTTAAAGCGCGTTTGGAGGAAATTTTTGATAGAGTGCGCAAGGAATTAAAAACTGCGCATTATGATCGAAAACTACCAGAAGGAATTATACTGACTGGTGGTGGAGCAAAGATGCGAGATATTGAAGTGTTTGCGAAGACAGTATTAGAAGCATCGGTGAAAATTGGTATGCCAAAGGGTTTTGGAGGGGTTTCTGATGCAATAGAAAAACCAGAATACGCCGTAGCAGCAGGCCTAGCATTAATATCGGCACAAAGTGATGCTGTGCAAGAGAGTGTAAAAAAAGAAAAAAGTGGTGGTTTCTTCAAAAAACTCCTGAAAAAATTTTAAAGTATGATATACTTATTTTAAGAATTTTAAGAGAGGAAAAAATATGCCTGAAATCAAACCAACAGAGGTGGAGAGTACAGCAAGTATAAAAGTTGTGGGCGTAGGTGGAGCCGGCGGTTCTGCCATAGACCGCATGAAAGAGGTGGGACTGACAAATGTAGAGTTTATTGCCATCAATACAGATGCGCAGGCGCTACATCATTCGGTAGCGGACACTAAGGTGCATATCGGTAAGGGGTTAGGCGCTGGTGGTGATCCTGAAAAGGGTCGTGAAGCGGGTGAAGAAAGTCGTGAAGAAATTAGTAAGGCTTTAGATGGTGCAGACATGGTGTTTATCACTTTGGGTGCTGGTGGTGGAACAGGTTCTGGTGCTGGTCCAATTGTGGCGGCAGAAGCTAGAACAAAAGATATTTTAACAGTGGGCGTAGCAACTAAGCCATTTACGTTTGAGGGGGCAAAGCGCAAAGTTAATGCCGATAAGGCAATCGAAAAACTGTCGCGCGAAGTGGATGCTTTAATCACGATTCCAAATGATCGTTTATTGCAAACAATTGACCCACGAACACCGCTACTTGAGACTTTCAAGATTGCTGATGATGTTTTAAGGCAGGGCGTACAGGGAATTTCGGAATTAATCACAGAACATGCGTTGATTAACTTGGACTTTGCAGACGTAAAGGCGATTATGAAGAACGCTGGTTCGGCCTTGATGGGGATCGGGCGAGCTTCAGGTGAAAATCGTGCGGTTTTGGCAGCACAACAGGCAATTGAATCGCCACTGATTGAAGTGAAAATTGATGGTGCCAGGGGTGTATTGTTCTCAGTGGTTGGTGGTTATGATATGGCGATGTCGGAAATTCAAGAGGCAGCCGAAGTAATTACTGGCGCAGTTTCACCAGAAGCCAATATCATTTTTGGCGCATCAATTCGCCCAGAGTTAGAAGATGAGATAGTGATTACGGTGATAGCAACGGGATTTGATTCGGACTATTACCATCCTGGTGCAGAAGTAGAGGATGAACCAGAAGAAGACGAGCCATCTCAGGACGCCACACCAGATGAGGAAGTGAGCGAAGAGCAACTTTCGCCAGAGGCTGCAGAAGATTTTGTATCTGAGAATAAGGTTAATATGTGGGATTCGATTAAAAGTGAGCCCGAGGAAGACTTAGACATTCCACCAGCACTCCGTATGCGCGACAAAAATCGTAAAAAATAAACTGGAGAAAAAATGAGTTTGAAGTTTAAGATCGGTGACAGCAAAGTGCTGGAAAGCCGAGAGGCTTTGGGCGGTTCAGTAATTCGTAGAAGAAGAGAAACTTCGGATGGAAAACATCGTTTTACAACTTATGAGCGAATAGAAATGCCAGCCTTGACGGTACTGAAAAGGAACGGTAATAAAGAGATATTTGACCGAGAAAAGTTGCTGACGGCGGTGCGACGCAGTATGGGTAAGTTTTTGAATTCGGAGCTTGAGGTGGATGAAGTGGTAACCAAGGCAATGGATATACTCTATAGTTATGGTACGGAAATGGTGACATCAGAACAGATTGGTGAGGCGGTGCTAACGGTTTTAGCGAGTATGAACGAAGTGGCATATGTGAGATTTGCGAGTGTGTTTCGTAAATTTGAGACTTTGGATGAGTTTGAAAAAATTGTGCGAGAGCAGAGAGAGAAGAAGAGAAAAAAAGCATGAGGGTGGTTTGTGTAGTGAGGGAGGGGATGGATTATTCCAGGGTGACTTTTGAGTGGTTGGAAAATTTTCGTCGGCGCACTGGGAGAGAGATTGAGGTGCTTAATCCTGATAAAGAAAAAGGTTTTTGTGAGAGTTATGACGTAGTGGAGTACCCAACGATTTTGGCGCTGGATGATAGGGGTGCAGTGTTGGCGAGTTGGCGAGGGACAGATTTTCCGTTGGTTGATGAAGTTTTATTCTATATGATTTAGGCGATCGTTTGCCTGTGGTATAATTAGAACATGAAATATCAAGCTGGAAGTCGCCGTCGGGCGGCAGAGTATGAACGTGCGATTGCGGATTGGTGGCAATCGAATAAGATTTTTGAGCAGTCGGTGGAACAGAGGCCGATGAGCAATTCTTATGTTTTTTATGATGGACCACCGTTTATTACGGGCACTCCGCATCATGGGACTTTACTTTCATCGATTGTTAAAGATGCAGTACCGCGATTTTGGACGATGAGAGGGAAACGAGTGGAGCGCCGTTGGGGTTGGGATTGTCATGGGTTGCCCGCAGAAAATTTTGTAGAAAAACAGCTGGGGATTACTGATAGACGAGAAATTGGTGAGAAATGGTCGCTTGAAGAATATATTATCAAGGCGCGGGAGTCGATGGTGGCAAATTCGGAAACTTGGCGTTCGACGATTGACAGGGTAGGGCGCTGGGTGGATTTTGACAATGCTTATCGCACGATGGATAAGGATTATATGGAGAGTGTGTGGTGGGCGTTTGCAGAGCTATATAAGGCAGGAAGGATTTTTGAGGGGCGCAAAGTTTTGATGTATGATACGAAATTTGCGACACCGGTGTCGAAAGCTGAGGTGACGATGGATAATGACGCCTATCAAGAGGTGACGGATCCGTCGGCGTATGTGAAGTTTAAGCTGAAAGACGAGATGGGTTCGGATGCTGTTTCCGAAAATTCGACTTCTCTGCTGGCATGGACGACGACGCCATGGACGTTGCCGGCGAATATGGCGTTGGCGGTGAGTCCAAAGATACGATATGGTTTGTATCAGGTGGAAAATGAGAGATTTATTTTGGCGGTGGAGCGGGCAGAAAAAATTTTGCCAGAGAATAAACCACTCAGAGTATTTTTTGGCGATGAATTAGTGGGGCAAGCATACGAACCTTTGATTGACTTTTTGAAAGAGACCAAAAAGGATACTTATCATGTGCTTGGGGCAGATTTTGTATCGACAGAAGATGGAACGGGCATAGTGCATCTTGCGCCGGCGTATGGTGAGGATGATTATGCTGTGATGCAAGAGTATGAGATAGATTTTTTGGATTGTCTGGACGAACATGGCTATTATCTACCAGAGATGGCGGAAAAATTACATGAACTTGGGGTGCGAGATACAGATGAAGCGGGAATTGAGGTATGGGCGGGGAATAAGTTTATTGCCAAAGTTTTGGAAGAGGCGGGTAAGATTTGGAAGATTGAATATATTAAGCACGAATACCCATTTAATCCACGCTCAAAACAACGCATAATTTATCGGGCATTTCCGAGCTGGTTTTTGGATGTTGAAAATTCTAAAGAGTTGATGTTGAAAGAAAATGAACACATTAATTGGTTCCCGAAATATCTGAAGTATGGACGATTTGCAAAAAATATTGAGGCGGCACCAGATTGGAACGTCTCGCGTGATCGGTTTTGGGCGACGGCAATGCCGGTGTGGAAGGGGGATAAGGGTTCGGTAAAAGTGGTGGGTTCGTATGACGAGTTGTATGAGTTTTCTGGTGTAAGGTTGGAAGATTATCATCGCCCGTGGGTAGATGAGATTGAATTTGATATAGATGGCGAGCATTTTAAGCGTATAGATAAGGTGCTTGATTGTTGGTTTGAATCGGGCGCGATGCCATTTGCGCAACTGCATTATCCGTTTGAAAATAAAGAAAAGTTTGAGCAAAATTACCCAGCGGATTTCATTGTGGAGTATGTGGGACAGGTGAGAGCATGGTTTTATTATGTACATTGCCTGAACACAGAACTTGCAGAAATTGGCGCATTTGGTGAGCAAGCAAAAAAGGGCGCGAAAAATGCCTATAAAAATGTGATTACAACAGGGACTTTGGCGGGAAATGATGGGCGAAAAATGAGTAAGTCTTTGGGGAATTATACTGACCCAAACGACTTGATGGATAAGTTTTCGGCAGATGCTTTGAGGTTTTTGCTATTATCATCACCAGTGCTGGCGGGGGAGGATTTTTCATTGCTAGATAAGGATGTTTCGGATGTAGCAAGAAAATTGTCGATGATTTGGAATGTTTTTGACTTCTTTACGACTTATGCGAGCGTGGATGAGGTGGATTCGGATGAATTAAAACAGATTTTCGATGGAAATTTGGCGAAGCTGGAGAATTTGTTAGATGTTTGGGTGGTATCGCGGGTGCATCAGCTGAGAAATGAGATTACAGAGGGTATGGAAGAGTATAATATTCCGAAAGCTTTGGATGGGGTTTTGGGGTTTGTGGATGATCTGTCAAACTGGTTTGTGAGGCGCTCGCGCCGTCGTTTTTGGAAGTCGGAAGACGATCAAGATAAAATGCTGGCGTATGCGACGCTGTATTATATCCTGAACTATCTGAGTAAAATAATTGCTCCGTTTGTGCCGTTCTTGGCAGAGGAACTATATCAACAGTTAAATGGGCGAGAGCAGTCGGTGCATCTGTTAAATTGGCCAGAGGCGGGGGAAATTAATGAGGATGTGATTGATGAGATGGCGCGTGCGAGAAAGGTGATCACGGACGGATTGGCGCTGAGGATGCAAAAAACAGAGACGGAAGAACAAATTAAGGTGCGTCAGCCATTGGCGGAGTTAGTCTATACGGGCAGAAGGCTGGGCGAGTTTTATGAGCAAGTAATTGCGGATGAAGTAAATGTGAAGAAAGTAGTGCTTGGGGATGAATTGAAGCTAGATAAGGTGCTGACAAAGGAGCTGCGAGAGGAGGGGGAAGTGCGGGAATTGATTCGTTTTGTGCAAGCAGCGCGTAAAAAAGCGGGGTTGAATGTGGATGACCGGATTCGTTTGACGGTGCTCGGGATGGAGATACCAAAGCAGTGGCAAGAAGTGGTAAAAAATGAGGTGTTAGCGGTGGAGCTGTCGGATAAAAATTACGAGTATGACGAATTAGTGAAAATTGCCGAAAAGAACGTTACTATTTCATTAGAAAAATACTAAAAACTTGGAAAAATTGAATTTTTGGGCGATTTTTTGGTGTTTTTTGACCCCTGTAAATTTGACTTTTTAGGAAAATTAAGCATAAAAGGTATTGACTTTTTTGCAAAAGTGTGCTAATATTAAGGAGAGTTATACAATAAATAAAAAAATAACACAAACGACAAAAAAGGAAACCAAAAATGAAAAACACAGAAACCATAAAATTACCAAATGAAGTGCATAACGCTAATTGGCGGGATGATATTGCGGTTGAGGATGCCGAATTGCCGTTTGAAATCTTTGAAAATGAAACAGGGCGTGGTCGCATAAATAAAAAGGAAGGAGATGTTGATAGGATAGAGCTTTTCCGAAAACGAAAATTGGCAAGGAAATTGATGTCGCTTGCAGAAGGATAAAATAAAAATATAAGAGAGAGAAAAGACTGGGCGAACCGTCGCCCAGTTTTTTGTGGGAAATCTCTTGACAGCCGAAGACGCTTGTGGTAATTTAGGGGTAGAAAAGGTCATATTTAAAAATAAAAAAGAAAGGCATGTCAAAATGAGTAAGATTTATACCGCAGACGAGATTCTAGAATCTTTCGTCTTGGAAATGATGGAGGAGAAGGGGGTGGCTGAGGAGCAGAAAGAGAGCAAAAAAGCGGAATTATTGGAAAAATTAAATCAAGAGATTGACAGGTCTCTAGTTAGCGCACTACCAGATGAGGAATTGGAGAAGTTGGGCAAAATTGTGGATGAGGACGACGGAGACGAAGCGGCGACAGAGAAAAAGGTGCATGCCTTGTTTTATGGTTCTGGGGTGGATTTTCGAGAAGTTGTGAAAAAAGTGATTGAAGATTTTCGAGAAAAATATCTAAAGGAGGAGGCATAAAATGAATAGCGGTGAATTTGGGGGTTCAGCGAATAAGGCTGGAGACAAGAATAATCATTCTCCTTGGGATAATTTTCCGAATGAAACAAAGGCAAATCAACAAGGGAAAAAAGTAGAGCAGAAGCAATCCTTCACCCACTCCGAACTAGACCGTATTGCTCAAATCACCGGTCGCACTGCCGATGATCCAGAAGTAATTAAACTCAACCTCGCACTTAGGACTCAAGAATATAACAAGCATAAAGCAATGTTAGATAATGCAGAAGCTAATAACACCATGATACAACAAGGTGCGATGGAAGAAGCAGCAGCTGCCAAACGCGAACTGGAAGAAGCCATTTATCTCTACGATGAAGTCTTTGCTAAAAAAGATGCCGTAACGGCTGATCTGGAGATGAGACAAAGGGGCTATAATCTTGCAGATCGCAAAAATCTTGAACAAAAGAAGAAAGAAAAAAGCCTCAAGGAAACTACGGATCATTCATGGGTGCAAGATAGAATTGCTCGCAATAAAACCTATAACGAACAACGCGACAAAGTAGCTGAAGAAAGAGATGCCGCAGCGGAACGCATCACTGGCGAACTAGACAAGATAGCAAGCGAAATACAAGACACTGAAATCTTCAAGACCTATGAAATGCATAAAGACGACCATCCAGCCGAAAGCATCAAGACTCGCCGAGCTGGCTTTGAGAACGTAGGCAAAGATGGCTTCTATACCAGCACTAAAGATGGCTTAAAGGTAGATTGGAAGCTCTATCCGAGGGAGCCAGAGGAAATAAAGGCGCAAGACCCAGTAAAGTCAACAGAAAAACCAGCCACAAAGATAGATGTTGTGGAAGCTGAAACTACATCGGAAGCTACTGAACAACCCAAAGATGATTTTGAGGCAATGGGGATTGAGGTGATCAATTTACCACCGGACGGCGATGCTGAGGTGGCAAGTGGGATTGCGGGCGAGAAAGTTGATGGGTTTGATGAAATTTTTGCGGAACTAGATAAGTTAAAAAGAGAAACAGATCAGAAATTTGAAGAGCTGCAAAGGCAGATAGAACAAAAATTTGATGAAATAAAAGATAAAAGATTCGAAGGAGATCCAGGGGCGGCTCCGGTTGTTTCTCAGCCTGTAGAAAAGGGCGATGAAGCTAATGTTGATCCGAGGATAGTGGTAACACCTGAAGAGCGAGCTGAAGCGAATGCAAATAAGCGGGGTGAATTAGAAGAAAAGATTAATAATTTCTTTGAAAAGCACCCAAGGTTGAAAAAGTTTCGAGAAAATTGGAAAAAGGTAGTGGTCATTGGGCTGGTTGGCTTGACGGTGGCAGGGACAGCGTTTGGTTTTGGACGTCGAGCATCAAAGAAAAGGGAAATAGTCCAGGATCCTACGCCGACTAGCGTGAGTATGGAGGGTGAACAGAAAGAACACAAGGTGAACTTAGGGGATGAATACGAGGTTGAGTTACCGGGCGGGGTGGATGAAACAGAGGTTGAAACTTCAGAAACTGGTGAGACGGAGAAAAGCGAATTTGCTGGCGAGCTGGCAAACGGGCTGAAATATGATTATACGGACTTTAACAGTGAAGATAAATATTATAACTATAACTATGGACCAACTG
This sequence comes from uncultured Candidatus Saccharibacteria bacterium, assembly GCA_964345645.1. Taxonomy (GTDB): domain Bacteria; phylum Patescibacteriota; class Saccharimonadia; order Saccharimonadales; family Saccharimonadaceae; genus Nanosyncoccus. Next base: position 42,951 of record CAYFRK010000002.1, on the reverse strand, counting down.
TGGAGCATTTGTATGGTAATGAAGCAGGGGTAAAGGCAAAACTTTTGGATAATGCCGAAAAGGTACCAGAAATTTTAGCGGCTTATGCGGCAAGTATGTCAGAGGGGACTAAGGAAGAGCTAGGGATTGGCGGTAAGAATTCAACGGAAATAGAGATGATGTTTGAAGGTGAGGGTGGTGCGGAATTAGCAGAGCGAGTACGTAATACATTTGCGGAAAAGATAAAAGAACCAAGTGGTGAATTTCGCCGAGAATCTGGATTAGCAAAAACTGATGTGCTAGATAAAATTGTAGATGGTAAGGTGACGAAGCCGGGGGATTTGAAAGCGGCAACGGTGAACTTTAATTATAATAATTCACCAACTTATATTTTGACGATAGACGGACAAGAGTATGTGTTTGCGTTGGGGTGTGGATTACAGCAGAAGTATGTTGGTGAGCGTGAAGAAACAGGAGCAAAAGAGGTCGGCGAAGAAGAAACGCCAGAAAAACCGGTGGTTGAGCAAGAAACTCCACCTACTCCTGAGCCAGAGTCTGAACCTGAACCAGA
>CAYFRK010000002.1:29149-42301 GCA_964345645.1 uncultured Candidatus Saccharibacteria bacterium | reverse complement strand
CTGAACCAGAGCCAACGACGCTGACGCCGAAAAATGTAGAGGCGTTGATTAGGAACGCACAGAGCGATTTGGATGCAGGAAGAATAACACCGATGGGTCCAGGCGAACTGACGGAACAAGGTGATTATGTAGATAATGAAAACGTAGCACCAATCTTGACGGCGGCGGAAGAAGCGATAAGGGCAGCGGAAGAGAATCGCCAAAAAATAGCAGAAATGCAAGAGCGGGGGGAAACACCACCGAACCAAGAAATGGCTGGTGATATTAATCAAACAGATGAAGCTAAGGCAAAAGAGGCGGCCGAACAAGCGGCAGCAGCGGCGCAAGCAGCAGCTGATCAAGCGGCAGAAACCTTAGAGACGGAAGCGGCAGCTAATGCGGGGATGAGCGATGAAGAGGCAGCAGATTGGTACAATCAAACTTATGGAGGAGGACAATAAAATGAACAAAATTTTTAAATCTAGCAAATTTTGGGCAGGTGTAGCGAGCTTTGGGCTGGCTGGGTTACTGTCGCTAGCGGTATCGGCTTATGGGCCGGAGCGTCAGACTTATACGGTTGAAAATCCGGCAGATAAGGTGGTATTCAATTCAATTACTAATAACCCAGCGGTGGGAGATGAGCGCAATTTTGTGCGCGTAGTTGAGGTGGGCGCGGCAGACAATACTTATAAAGATAGTGTGGAAGTGAAGCCTGGTAAAGAATATGAAGTATATATTTATTACCATAATAATGCGGCAATAAACTTGAATGCATCAGGTGTGGGGATTGCTAGGGGGACGAAAGTTAAGACCAATTTCCCGACTAGTTTAGAGCCAGGCAAGAAGGGGACAATCAAGGCAACGATTTCGGCGGACAATGCAACACCACAGGAAGTTTGGGACGAGGCATATATGACCGCAACGCAAAAAGTGAGCTTGAGATATAAGCAGGGCTCGGCGTTTATTCGTAATGGAACTAAAACTAACGGCGAAATGCTATCAACAAACCTATTTACGGCTGATGGAACATATATTGGATCTAACAAATTAGATGGTTTATTGCCTGGTTGTGCTGAGTTTTCTGGACATATTGTCTATCGTTTGATTGCGGATGCAGCGGGAGCACAAGTAGATAAGAAAGTTTCTATAGATGGTAAGAATTTTCAGGATGAGGTGACGGTAAAGCCAGGCGACACAGTGACTTATCAAGTGGAATTTGCAAATACGGGGACAAAAAATTTAACGAATGTAACATTTGTGGATGTCTTTCCGGCAGGAATGACGTTAGTGGCGGGATCTACATATATTTATAATGATTCATATCCAAATGGCAGAAATTTGTCTGAGGACGTGATCGGCGCTAATGGTTATAATACGGGACTATATGGGCCGGGTTCGAAGGCGCGTTTGGTGTATCAGGTGAGAATTGGACAGGATTATTGTGGTAGGGCGTTGAATAATAAAATTAAGGTGACTTATGACGGCGGTGGGGAATTGGTTGATGAAACGGTAGTGAGAACAACGGCGTGTGCGAAAGGTACGACGTCGGAAGGGGCAATACCAGATAATTTACCAAAAACTGGGCCAGCAGAGATTATTTTGGCAGTAGTTGTGCTCCTGAGTATTGGTGTTGGGGTGTATTATTGGTACCAGTCGAGTAAAACCTTGCGAGATTTGAAAAAAGGTAAAACTCCAAAAACCAAAAAGTTTAAGAGTTTCAAAAAAGAAGATAAATAAGACCGTACTATAAAAAATTTAGACATCATCATCTCTTCACAAAAGGGAGGAAGTGTGTTAAAATAGGGCGGTTAATAAAGGAATAATATGAAGAAAGCAGTTGTACTCATCGGCGGGAAGCAATATCTCGTTGCTGAGAAAGAGACCCTACGGGTGGACCTCCTCCCGGAAGGCACAAAAGAGCTCGAACTGAATGCTTTACTTTTGATTGATGGCGATAAAACCATGGTGGGGGCGCCAGAGGTGAAAGGCGTAAAGGTTTTAGCGAAAGTAGTGGAGGATAAGGTGGCAGGGGATAAACTGCGCGTGATTCGTTATAAATCGAAGAAACGCGTACATAAAGAAATTGGCCATCGCCAGAAATACTCTACCATCGAAATTACATCGATAAAATAAGATGGAAATACCAGTAAACGGGGGTGAGCTACTGGTATTTTTTTGTTGAGACATGCTATAATATACACTATATGGCGAAGGTAATCTGTATAGCTAATCAAAAGGGAGGTGTGGGAAAAACCACTACAGCGGTTAACTTGGCATTTTATTTGGCAAAAGATAAATTGAAAGTGCTTTTAATTGATTTTGATCCACAAGGGAACGCAACGAGCGGCTTGGGTTTTGAGAGAAACGAGTTGCAACAGACAATGACTGATGTGGTTTTGGGAACGGCGAATATCGCGGATGTTATTAAAGAGACAAAGTATAAAAACTTGGCGCTCGCACCGACGACACCACATTTGGCTAATGCGGAAGTCGAGCTAGGGAAGACGAAAAAGAAATTTATTCAATTAAAGCAGGCGATTCAGGGAATCAAAGATCAATATGATTATATTATTATTGATTCCCAGCCGAGTTTGTCGCTCTTAACGGTGAATGGCATGATTGCGGCGGATTATTTAATTTTGCCGGTACAGACGGAATTTTATGCGCTTGAAGGTATGGCTCAGCTGCTAGAAACCATGACTTTGGTGAAAAAGATGACTAACCCGAACTTAAAGTTATTAGGCGTGCTTGCCACAATGTATGATAGGCGAACCTCTTTATCAACACAGGTTCTAGTAGAGATTAAAAAGCACTTTAAGGGGTTAGTGTTTGAGACGATGATTCCACGTAATGTGCGGGTGGCAGAAGCACCGAGTCATGGCGTGCCGATAGGGGATTATGATAAGTTTAGTAAGGGAGCAAAGGCATATAAAAGTTTGGCCCAAGAGGTCAGGAAGAGAGTGGAAAAATGAGCAAGAGAGGACTAGGCAGAGGGTTTGAGAGTTTAATTCCGACAGAGATGTTTGATGAAGAGTTTGACTTAACAGCGACAGAAGACGAAAAAGTCAGTAGCCTAAGAGAGATTAATCTAAAAAAGATAGTGCGAGATGAAGAGCAGCCACGTAAAGATTTCGGGGGTGAGGCTTTAGCGGATTTGGCAAAATCTATCAAGGAGCACGGAGTATTGCAACCAATTGTAGTGACTAAGGAAGGGGAAAAATATCGGATTGTGGCGGGGGAAAGACGGTTTCGAGCGGCAAAAATCGCTGGGCTTGAAAAAATACCAGCGATTGTGAGAACTTTGGATGCACAAAAACGATTAGAACTTTCAATTATTGAGAATGCGCAGAGAGAGGATTTAAATACGATTGAACTGGCGACGGCTTATACAAAGCTGAAATCGCAGTTTAATTTATCGGCGAAAGATATTGCCGAGAGAGTAGGGAAGAGTGAATCGGCAGTGACGAACACGATGCGGCTTTTGAATTTACCAAGTTTTGCAAAAACAGCGATGGTGAAGGAAAAAATTTCTGAGGGGGTAATGAGGCCGTTAATTAGTGCGGACGAGGAGCTAGTCAAGAAGATTTTGCCGAAGATTATAGAAGAGGGTTGGACGGCACGCAAAGTTGAGCGTTATGTGGCGGAAAACAAGAAACAAAGCTCGGTGGTGCGCGTGAAAAAAGACAGGTATATTAAAGAAGAAGAAGCAATTAGTCAGAAATTAGGCGCGAAAGTGCGGGTGAGGGGGCGAAGTGTGACGATAAATTGCAAGACGGAAGACGATTTAAAAAAGATTTTAGATTTTTTGAACAAATAAATTATGATTGTTTGCGGTTGAGTTGCTGGCGTAGTTTTTGACGGGCGTGAGAAGTAAAAATTTTATCAATCCAAGATGAACGGGGAATTTGATTTTTACTGGTGAGAATCTCGACGATATCACCTTGCTCGAGTTTGCGGCTGAGATTAGTGAGCTTACCGTTGATTTTAACGCCAATGGCGTGACCGCCGATTTCGGAATGCAGACGATAAGCAAAATCAAGAGGCATAGAGCCTTTGGGGAGATCGATGATGTCCCCTTTGGGAGTATAGACAAAAATCTTATCAGCAAAGAGATTGAGTTTGAGTTTTTTCATATCAACTTTTTTACCAGCTTTGAGTTGGATGGCGGCGGTTTGGAGCTCGGTAATCCAGAGAAGATTAGTGGGAAGATGTTGAATTTTACCGCTAAGATAGTTTTTGGTTAGTTTTTGCTCATTATAATAAAAGCTGGCAGCGAGACCGAATTCGGCATAATCGTGCATTTCTTTGGTGCGGATTTGGAATTCAATAATTTTTTTGTCTGGGGTGATAACGGTGGTGTGGAGAGATTGGTAGCCATTTTGTTTGGGAACGGAAATATAATCTTTAATGCGTCCGCCCATTGGTGTATAGATAGAATGAATGAGACCAAGCACCAGATAGCAATCAGTAATATCGTTAACGATAATGCGTAAAGCGGTGAGATCGTAGATTTCGTTGATATTTTGGTTGTATTTAGAAAGTTTTTTATGAAGAGAATAAACGGATTTAACACGACCAGAAATTTCAAAGGGAATTTTTTCTTTTTTCAGTAAGGCAGAAACTTCTTGGCAGATTTTTTTCAGCGTGGATTCGGCAGACTTGTTGTATTTTTCGATGAGATCTTTGAGATAATTATAGCGTTTGGGGTCGGTATAGCTAAAAGCAACGTCAGCTAACTCGACGCGCAGTTGCCCCATATTAAGGCGATCGGCAAGTGGGGCAAAAATTTCAAGCGTTTCCTGGGCTTGGCGTTTTTGTTTATCGGCAGGGAGAGATGAAAGTGTGCGAATATTGTGGAGGCGATCGGCGAGTTTGATAATGAGAACGCGAATATCAGAGCCCAGAGCAACCAAAAGACGCAGAAGATTATCAGTGGTTTCAGGGAGATAAGTGTCAAGATCACGAAGATCTTTGTGTATTTTGCTAATTTTAGTGACACCATCAACCAAAAAAGCTACGTCTTCACCAAACTCTTTTTTAATATCACTAAGAGTGACATTAGTATCTTCGACGGTATCATGTAAGACACCAGCGATGATGGTGTCTTCGTCCATATTCCACTGTTCAAGAATTTTTTTAACGGCGAGAGGGTGAATGATATAATCTTCGCCAGTGCGTCGCAACTGATCTTGATGGGCAGTAGTGGCGATTTGAATGGCCTTTTGAATGCGGGAACTAGTCATATGTTATAATAAATTATATCATGAAGACTTTATGGACTGATGGAAGTGCGTCGCCTAACCCTGGGCCGGGGGGGTTTGCGGTGATTGAAAATGGCAAACCAGTAGTTTTGGGTCGAGAAAAAGAGACGACGAATATTAGGATGGAAGGTTTAGCGATGATTGCGGCCATTAAATATGCTGGGGAAGAGGGATGTGAAATTCATAGTGATTCGGAGTTTTGGATAAATGTTTTAACTAAATGGGCAGAAGATTGGGAGGCGAAGGGTTGGCGCAGGAGTCGGGGGCAAATCATGAACTTAGATATTGTACAAGAACTGTATGAGCTGTATAAAAAAAATAATGTACGGTTGGTTTGGACGAGAGGGCATACAGGGACGGAAATGAACGAATTAGCAGATGAGTGGGCAAATAAGGCTCGAGAAGGAGCGGAGATATGAGAAAATTAGTAGTTAAAGGGAAATTGAAGAATCGCGAAGATTTTGAGCGCAGAATGGCAGAGATTGATGTGAATTTTGGTGAGATTTTTTGGCAACATGATCGGGTTTATGTGCCAAAAAACTATAAGCCAAAGGAGAATTTTCCGCGACTTATTATGCGCACAGAGATGAAAGCGGTAGATAAGCCAGCAAAATACAAATTGATTCTGAAGCGTCATATTGAGGATAGCGGAGTAAATATTGTCGATGTAACAGTGGTAAAAGATTATGTAGAAATGGTGAATATTATTCATCAGCTGGGTTTTAAGCAAATCGCAGAAGTGAGTAAAAAAAGGCGTCAGGCTGAGCTGGGAGGTGGAGTGGCAGCAAAACTGGATGACGTGGATAGGGTGTCGGGATATTTTTTGAAGTTAGAGGTGACGCTGGAAGAGGGTGAAAAAGTGGATGCTCTGAAAGATGATTTGGTGGAGACCCTGAAGGCTTTGGAGCGAGGGGTGGAAATTTTTGAGCAGCCGTATTTTGAGCTAGTGGAACAGACGGAAACTTAATTAAGATTGATAGGAGCGGGGGGCTTCGCCACTTGGTTCGCCGAGGGCTTTTTTGCTTTTGATTTCGTAGCGAATACCGCTGATGGGCGAGGTGAAATAATCTTCGTTGAGGAGATTAACAAAACAGTTGAGATCTTTGCTATCCATGATGATAATACTGCCGTCATCGTCGGTCATCAGTTCAAGTTGCATTTTGTCGGCATAGTCGATCAGTTGATTTTGCTCCATACCGTTTTTAAGATCGATGGCTTGGAGCTTTTTGAGCAGTGGTTTTTTATCCTGTAAAAGGGTATTTAGGGTGAGTCCTTCAGCAAAAGAGAGTCGGTATTTTTGGGAGAGTTCTTTAGCCTTGGCGTCAGCGATGACTTGCGATTTGTAATCATACTGGAAGAGAGATTCAAATTTGCTTTGGTTAAAAATGATAATATTTTGATCAACAATAGCAACTTGGTTGTCTTCTGGCATTTTGATAGCGACTTCAGCGGAAAAAGGCTCAAAACTTTCGCCGTTTAGCTCCCAAGAAGAGGATCCTTTAATGGCGGAGGAAGAAGGGATGGACTTGGCAATATAGAAGACTTTGGTACCAGAATCGCCACCAGGGTAAGAGAATTTAGCAACGATACCCTTGATTTTTTTGAATTCGTATTCGTGATCAGAGAAGTAGTCGATGTCTTTATATTCGTTTTCGATGAGGTGAATGAGGGTCTCGGCGCGATCGACTTTGGAGAGGTCGGTGCGATAGATAACTTTATCTTCGCCGTCGGATTTTTCGTATTCTCGGCACTCAAGACCTTTGTCGGATTCTTTAATAATAAAACTGACGGCCTCCTGCATGAACATGGATTTTACACTGCTAGTGAGTTTGTCCGAGTAGCGCACCTTGTAGGGCGTGTAGTGACGATTGAACAAAAAAAGTTCAACTGAAACATTATTTTTAATTTCATCGATTTCATTTGCCCAAAGAAAAACGTCAAATGTGGTTGTCATAATTACCTCGCTTTATTTTTTATCATTATAGCATAAAAAGAGCAGGGAACAGGGAAAAGCTGAAAAATAGTAGTTTGTTCGGTTTTTATAATATAAACTTTAAAAAAGTAAATAGTACTTTGTTCGCTTTTTGTAAAATAAAAGTCACTTTTGTCAAATGAGGTGAATTTTGGAGCTAAAAATTATTAAAAAACAGGTAAAAATTTAGAAAATTTGGCAAAAAATAAAAGAAAGTTTTCCACAGGGAGTGGAAAACTTTACTCCTGTTGTCACGGTTGCTTTTCCACCAAAATGTGTGAAAATTTTTGAAAAATTAGCAAAAAAGTGTAAAAATACACTTGCTTTTTTGAAAGAACTTATGTAAAATTAGTGGCAAGTGGAAACATGAAATAAAAACCACTAAACAAAAATAAAACATAAAAGGGAAGCAATAGCGCAAATGTCGGAAACCACAATAGATTACGAAACCGATTGTGAGATTATCCGTTTGAAACGTAAGTGAATCTTTTACGGTTTATTTTGAGTACATTAACAAAGTTTGAGATCGACCAACTAGGAGTTTCGGCACGCGTTACTATAAGCGGAACGCGTCACCAAAACCGTGTGTACATTCCTTAAAATTAACACCTCCCAATTTAACTCTATTTTGAAGACCTTCGGTCGACAAACAACCAATACACAATAAGTCTCTCAACGGCTGCGATATGTGATTAGCTTCGCGCTGATAAATCGTGGTAGATGTACGTGTAGGTAAACAAAAACTAAGCAAAAACAAACATGCTGAAGTTTCTAGTTGAACGATCTCAAACAAAGAAGTGTATAATATACACATGGAAGAACTTCATCGACCAGTGTTATTGTCAGAAGTGATTGCATGGTTGCAACCTCAGCCTGGGGAATCATATTTAGATTTAACGGCGGGTTATGCAGGGCATGCGAGTAAAATTTTGGATGTAACGCGGAATTATAAAGAGGCGGTCTTAGTGGATCGCGATCAGTTTGCAATAAAGTTTTTAACTGAGAAGTACGTAAGTGAATCAGTAAAAATTGTCAATAAAAATTTTTATAGTGCGGCGCTACAGGAGATAGAATGTGGAAAAAAATTTGACATGATATTGGCGGATTTTGGAGTTTCTTCACCGCAACTGGATAGGGCAGAGAGAGGGTTTTCTTTTAGTAAGGATGGGCCGCTAGATATGCGTATGGATAGGGAGCAAAAATTAACAGCAAGTGATGTAGTGAATAAATGGCAGGAGAGAGAACTAGAAAGAATTTTCGTTGAACTGGGCGAAGAAAAACCGGGTTTTGCAAGGATGATTGCACGTTTGATTGTGACAGGAAGACCGTGGACGAGTACTGGGGAGTTAGCAGAAGCGATTGGAAAAAAAGCACGCAGAGGGAAGACGCATCCGGCAACACGAATTTTTCAAGCGATTAGGATTGTCGTGAATGATGAACTGGGCGAGATAGAAAAAACTTTGCCACTACTGCCAAAATTATTAAATGAGAACGGACGGGTAGCGATAATTACGTTTCATAGTTTGGAAGATCGTTTGGTAAAAAAATATTTTAAGGAAGAAAGTAGTTTTGGCGCGGAGTCGAAGTTAAAAATTTTAACGAAGACGCCAATCGTTGCGGGAAAAGAGGAGTTGTTTATCAACCCGCGAGCGAGAAGTGCCAAGCTTAGAGTAGCGCAACGCGTTTTGTGAGCGGAGTGATAAAAATAAAAATATAAAACAAAAGGAGGCAGTATGCCGAAGCAAATTGTTGTGGCGAATAAATCTCGCGCACAAAAAATCAAAGTACACTTCCGCTAGGCTTCGGGCGGGGAATCACCCCGCCTAGCTACGGAAAAGACGCGGGCGCAAAGCCCACCATTTACGGTTGTAGAGAAGAATCGTAGAGTGTGTTAAAAAAATATATGACCTTCCCGAAGCGGAACATGGGTTACTTGTAGCTCTGCCTATGTGGCCGCTTCGGACTATGAAAGAAAGTAAAAAATAAAAATGAGAAATAAAACAACAATGAGGCGATCAATGAATTATGCGTCGACAAGTAGCTGGCGACAGAATCGCAATACGATTAGGCATACACCAAAGACGTTGGGAAAGGTTTCTCAGGGCTTTATTTTGGCGCTGCTCGTAGTTGTATTTGGTTTGATCTATACAACGCAAGGTACAAGATCGACGAACTATGATTATGAACTGAATAAGGTGGAAAATAAAATTGCGGAACTGGAAGCGGAGAAGGAAAATCTGGCGGTGGAGAGAGCAAGATTGACCTCGATTGCGACGGCAGGAAACAACGAAGTGGCGAAGGCGATGGAGGACGCAAAGCCGGTTGGTTACGCCGACTAGTGATATAATAAAAGAATGAATAAGCGTTTTGGGGTGTTGAAAGGATTGTTGGTGCTCGCAATGGCAATCATTGCGGGGCGCCTTTTTGTGGTGCAAATTTTGGAGCATGATCAGTGGGTAGCGCGAGCGGAGATACAACATAATTTAGAAAATACGCTTTTGGCAAAAAGGGGGCAGATCTATATGTTGGATGGAGGTCAGCCGGTTGAGGTAGTGATGAATGAAACGGTTTATACAGTGATTGTAGATCCGATGTTGGTAAAGCGAGAAAAAACAGAAGCAGTGCTGGAAGAAAACGCAAAAGAATATCTTGTGGCAAAATGGGAGGATGTGTTTAAGGATGAAAAGCGCAGATATTATATAGTAGCGAGAAATGTGCCATATGAGCAGGCGCAAAAAATTAATGAGGCGGGCCTGGTTGGGGTGTGGATGCAGAGAGATACTAAGAGAGTATATCCGGAGGGGGAAATGGCATCCGGGCTGTTGGGTTTTGTTAATATGGACGGCGAGGGGCAATATGGAGTAGAGCAGGCGCTTAATGAGCAGTTGGCGGGGAAGAATGGGTTGCTTAAAGCGGTAAAAGATATTAATGGTGTAGCGCTGTCGATTGGTGGGGAAAATGTATTAATTCCAGCGCAGAATGGCGAGAATGTGGTGCTGACGGTGGATAAAAATATTCAATTTAATCTAGAAAAACTTTTGGCGGAACATAAGGCAAAATATGCAAAGGGGACAAGGGTGAGTGCGGTGGTGATGAATCCAAATAATGGTGAAATTTTAGCGATGGCTAATTTGCCGAATTACGATCCGGCAAAATATAGTCAAGTGAAAGATGCTACAGCTTATATTAATTATACGACTGAACAACCTTATGAACCGGCGAGCGTAGTGAAGACTTTTACTTTTGCGACAGCGATTAATGAGGGGGCAATGACGCCAGACTCAACGTATTATAATAAAGGCTTTGTAGAGGAGGCGGGAGAAACGATTAAAAATGTTTATAAGGGAAAACTGGGTTGGATAAATATGCAAACAGCGCTAGCTTATTCATTAAACACGGGAAGTGTACAGGCGCTTAAATGGTTGGGTGGAGATGACGACAAAATAAATAAAACTGGTATGCAAAAAATGTATGAATATTTTTCTGATCGATTTGGTTTTGGTCGAGAAACTGAAGTGGAACTGAATGAATCAAGTGGCTATTTACCGAGTCCAGATAGCGGTTACGCGATGAATTTAACCTATGCAAATATGACATTTGGGCAAGGCTTAAACTTAACGATGCTACAAACAGCGGCGGCATTTTCAGCGGTAGTAAATGGGGGAAAATATTATCAGCCGACGATTTTAGCAGGGAGAGTAGAAGATGGAAAATTTATAAAAGTTGAACGGGAAATAAAACCAGAAAGACAAGTGATTAGTGAGCAATCTAGTACGACAATGCGACAAATGTTGAAGGGAACAAGAAATTTACAGCGGTTATATGGCATTGATAAGTCAGGGTATGATATAGGTGGAAAAACTGGGACAGGGCAAGTGGTGATACAAAAAAAGGATGGGACTTGGGGCTATTCAGAGGCTGACGGGACGGGTGAAACTATCGCTAGCTATGTGGGATTTAGCGGAACAGAAGGGGAGTTGCCAGATTTTGTGATTATGGTTAAAATATGGGGAGAGGGGTTACCATTTACGGGAGAAGCTGATGCTTTACCGATGTTTAATAAGATTAATAGTTTTCTCATAGATTATTTAAGGATAAAACCTAAAGGATGATATGGACGCAATAATAGGCAAAAAGATGTTTTATGGATTAGTGCTTTTAATGAGCGGGTTTTTGTTGTCAATGTTTTTTACGCCAATTTATACGCATTTTGCCTATAAGTATAAGTTTTGGAAAAAGCAAAAGAAGACTACGGCACAGGGCGATGCGTTGCCAGTGATGACAAAATTGCACGCACATAAGTTTAAGCGAGCATTTCCAACGATGGCGGGGATAGTTGGGATAATAACCGTCATAATTGTAACAATGTTTTGCAATCTTGATCGAGGACAAACTTGGCTGCCACTGGCTGGGTTTGTGGCGGGTGGGCTGATTGGTCTTGTCGATGACGGTATAAATATTTTTGGTAAAGGTAAGGGGGCGGCTGGACTAAGAGCGCCGATTAAATTTGCACTGATTTCCATTGCAGGAGTATTTATGGGGTGGTTTTTTGCGGTAAAGTTGGGATGGACAAGCGTGCACTTGCCGTTTGTGGGTGATCTCGAGCTGGGTATGACGGGCATGACGATTCTGTTTACGTTTGCAGTAGTGGCAACGAGTAATGCTGTGAATATCACGGACGGACTGGATGGATTGGCGGGTGGACTGATGATTTTTGCGTATGGAGCATATGGTGTAATTGCTTTAGCTCAAGGACAATTAATGTTGTTTGGGTTTTGTATGACGGTGGTAGGATGGCTTTTGTCTTACGTTTGGTTTAATGTGCCGCCGGCACGGTTTATGATGGGAGATACGGGTTCGTTCGCGTTAGGTGCTGGATTAGGGGTGGTTGCAATGATGACAAACGCTTTCTTACTTCTTCCTGTGATTGGCCTTTTATTAGTAGTGGAGGCGGGATCGAGCTTACTTCAAATGTTTTCGAAGGCGGTATTTAAGAAGAAGATTTTCATTTCAGCGCCGCTACATCATCACCTTGAGGCGAAGGGTTGGGGTGAGGCAAAGATTGTAATGAGGTTTTGGGTGATTGCAGGTTTTGCGGCAGTGTTTGGTGTGTTTATAGCTTTAGTTAGCGGAATTATTTAGTATATGAATAGAAAGCATAAAAGTGACCGAGCTATTGGGGTAATTACGATAGCCTTACTAATGATTGGGTTAGTGATGATTTATGCCATTGGTCCGATGACGGCAAATTATCTGAATGCGGCATATGGATTTGAAAAATATAGTACAAATTATTTTTTTATACATCAGTTAATAAATACAGCGTTGGCATTAATAGTATTTTTTATAGCGTTCAAATTTCCATATGAAAAAGTTAGTAGAATAGCGAAGTGGGTGATGGTGGCAGGGGTGATTGCGTGTGTTATATTGGCTTTGCTGTCACTAGGGAAGAGCTCGTTGGCGAGTTGTCAATTAGGGGCTTGCCGATGGTTTAGGTTGGGACCGATGAGTTTTCAGCCAGCAGAGTTAATAAAAATTGGTCTTGTTTTGTATCTATCTCAATTGGCGGCCCGAAGAAAGCAGGAGGGAGCTCTAGATAAAAGTGATTTTTGGTTACCATTTTTAGTGGTGAGTGCCATAGTTTTGTTATTAGTAGTAGTGGTGCAAAAAGATTTGGGTACTGGAGTGAGTTTAATTGCAATTATGTTGGCAATTTTATGGATGAGTGGAGTAAATTGGAAAAATATTTTGATAATCGTAGTATTACTAATAGCGTTTGGAGTGTTGGCGGTGGCTACTTCGGAGCATAGGTGGAAGCGTATTTTAGCGCATTTTGGTGGGGGTAATGCGGATAGTTCTTATCAAGTGGAGAATGCGTTAATTGCGATTGGTCGAGGGGGGGTTATGGGTGCGGGGATTGGTAATAGTATTCAGGCAACT
>CAYFRK010000002.1:0-29139 GCA_964345645.1 uncultured Candidatus Saccharibacteria bacterium | reverse complement strand
GAATCAATTAATGATTCGATTTTTGCAGTAATCGGGGAGACTTTTGGTTTTGTGGGACTAATGGTAGTGGTAGGTGGGTTTGCCGTACTTTTAATGAGACTATTAAAAGTGGCGGAAAAAATAGAGGAGCTAGAATATCGTTTGATAGTGGTTGGCGTATTTGCATGGCTTACTTCGCAAGTAACAATGAATATTATGGCAATGACGAGACTAATTCCTGTGACTGGCATTACTTTACCATTACTAAGCTACGGCGGAACGAGCCTGGTATTTACAGCGGCGGCATTAGGATTATGCTTGCAGATATCGTGTTATACTGGAAGAGAGGTAAAAAAGCATGAAAGCGTTAATAGTGGGCGGGGGGTCGGGCGGACATATCACGCCGGCCGTCGCCGTCGTTCGTAAGTTATTAGAATTAAAGCCAAGAACTAAGGTGGAGTTTTGGACTGATCGCAAGTACTATAAAAATGTTGTAAAAATTACAACAGAAATAGGAGTCAGTTGGGGGCAGGAAGAAGGGAAGAGCGGTCGTAAAAATCCTTATATTCGAGTGAGAAAGTTAGCATCAGGTAAGTTTCGCCGCTATGCGGGATGGGGGTTAAAAGACTGCTTTAAAGATTGGCGATTTACTTTAAAAGAGTTAGTTTTTAAAAATATATTAGGTTTTTTTGGTTTTGTGGGCGGTGTACTACAGAGTTTTTTTAGATTATTATCTAAAGATGCAAGGCCAGATGTGATTTTTTTGAAGGGGGGATTTGTGGGGTTACCTGTAGGGATGGTGGCAAGATGGTTTAAAATTCCTTATGTGGTACATGAATCAGATGTAGTACCAGGGTTGGCAAATCGATTATTAATGAAGAGAGCAAAAGTGGTAGCAATGGGGATTTCTTTTGAGGAAGAGGAAAAGCAGGATAATTGGGAGTGGGTAGGAATTCCGATAGCGACAGAATTTAAAAAAGTTAGTGAAGCGAGACAGAAAAATTTGAAAAAAACTTTAGGCTTTGATGAAGAGCGACCGCTGGTGATGTTTACGGGCGGCAGTCAAGGATCAGAACATTTAAATCAAGCGGTGCGAGAGATTTTACCGGAAGTATTAAAGTTTGCGAGTGTGGGGGTGGTGGCAGGGCGTAAACATTACGAAGAAATGACAGATTTGAAAAAACATGAAACTTGGGATAAGGCGAAACTGAAATCAAACTTTAGGATGTGGGAGTTTAGTTCGGCGATGAATGAGTTAATGGGAGCGGCGGATGTGATTGTAAGCCGGGCGGGAGCAACAACGATTGCAGAAATGGCGGCGCTTAGGAAGGCGGTGATTCTGATACCTTTTGAAAAATTACCTGGGGCGCATCAAGTGAAAAATGCTGAAAGATTAGTGAAAAAACAAGCGGCGGTGGCGATTTCGGATGCAGAAATGGTGAAATCTCCAGAGAAGCTACTCGCGGAGATTCGTAGTTTAGTACGTAGTCCAAAGCGCAGGGAAGAGCTGGCGGAAAATTTGCATAAAGAGTCAAAAGCTGGGGCGGCTAAGCGATTGGCGGAGATTTTAATTGAGGTGAGCGCATAGAGATGAGGCGTGGGCGGACGATAGCAGGGAAGAGAGAAAAGGTAGTCTCTGATTCTGAACGCCAGAAGGCAAAAAGGCGCATAAAAAAGCGCCGGACTATAAGAGCTATGATTGTGGTGTTGCTAGTGGCTTTAATTGTTGGTTTGACTGTGAGAGGAGTAAAAGGCTGGTTAGATTATTATAATGGCAAAGATAACGCGGAACAGGCACAGGATGAGCCGGTGGTGGAGATTGTGGATCAAAATAGTGGCGATAAAATTAGTGATAAGATGAAAAAATATGTGAATCAGTTGGCGGGAGATTTGAAAGATTTGGGATATAAGGTTGAGCGAGTGATTTTGCCGAAAGGTATGATGCGAGAGGTGGATGTGCAAATTGAAGGGGTGGCGGTGGGGTATATCAAAACAAATCTAGACCGCGAGACGGCGACGACGGCGGAAGATATAGATAAGATGGTGCGATATCTGAGCGAGCGGGGAATTAGTGCAGAATATGTAGATGTGCGGGTAGTTGGAAAAGGGTATTACAAGTAGTTTTGCGCGTTTTTATAAAGGGCACGGTTCTCTCCCCTTCTGTTCGGTTTTTGTTCAAGTGGTTTGGGACGAGTGGGCTTGAAGAATAACGATGAGGCAGGAGATAGTAGCAAAAACAATAGCAGGGAATTAAAAAAGGGAATTGTCAAATAAAAAAATCTTGTGAAAGATGCCGTGAAATACATACCATAAAAGCAAGATTTAGAAAAGTCAAATTATATTGATGTGGATTGGGGTTGATTGAAGAAAATAGCTGGCTGATAAAGGGCTTGTTAGGTGATGATGGGATTGGGGAGATTATATATGTATATGTGACAGCACAAAGATAAAAATAGAGTGATAGACTGCGAGTAGGGTGTAATTCTAGGAAAGATGGATGACCCTCTAATTAAAAGAGGTAGATATATTGAATGTCTTAAAATATGTATTGTGCGACATTAAATATAAAACCGAAACATGATTGTGGATGCGTCCTTTGTGCTTATGTTTTATCTTGTTGGTGTTGGTTATGCCCTGCTTGGTGTTTAATGTTTAATTCTAATAATGTTGTCTTCTGCTAATTCTGGTGACTTTTTGTTTTTCCTGGGCTTTTGAGCTGAGCTGCGGTCGGAATCAGATTTAACAGGGGTGGAAGCGGGTTTTTCAGGGGAACTATTAGGGGTGATTTTTTTGCCTTTTTGACGATTTTTCAGGGGTGGAACAGGGGACGACCCCTTAGAAAAAGTGGAGTGTTTCTTGATTTTGGGGGTAGATTTTTTATTATTACTTCCCTGTTGCTCGGCTTTTTCGGCTACAAGTTTGCCAAGGTCTTTGAGTCCGAGTTTTGGCGGTTTGTCTTCAGCGGTATTAGGCGAAAGTTTGAGTTTTTTAAAGTCGGAACCAGAAAGTGGTTTAATGTTCGGTTTCTGTCCGGGTTTTTGGTTGGATTGGTTTTGGCGGCCAGAATCGGATAATTCCCTTTTGTATTTTTCGGATTGTTCGATAGTGTCCTTGATTTCATTTTCCACTACGGCACGTGGGCGAGAATAAAGTTCGCGAGAGTGATTGATGATGGCTTGGAAATGGTCATCTGGCGGTTTGGGTATGGAAAGGGTAGTGGCAGAAAAAGCGGGGACTTTTTCGCCGTCAATAATCATAGAGATAACAAAGTGGCGGTTGTTGAGCTGGATAATATCACTACTTTCAAAGGTGGGTTCGAATTGTTTAATTAGTAGCGGAGCATCGTCGGCAGAGACGCGGAAGGAGATTGTAGTGCCAACGTTGCCAAAAACGGCATCACGTACGCTCTCGGCCATTTGAGCGATATATTGGTTGGCAATAGTTAGATTGAGACCGTATTTACGAGCTTCAGAAAGGATGACCGAGAAAGAATCGGTGGCGAAGTTTTGGAATTCATCGACATAAAGATAGAAGGGGCGACGGTCGCGGACATCGGGAATGTCGGAACGGGACATGGCGGCGAGTTGAATCTTAGTAACAATGAAAGCGCCAAGGATACCAGCATTATCTTCGCCAATTAGACCTTTAGACAGGTTAACGACAAGGATTTTGCCTTCGTCCATGACTTTACGAATATCAAAACTAGATTTGGGTTGTCCGACGATATTGCGGATAATTGGGTTGGCGGTAAAGGCGCCGACTTTATTGAGAACTGGCGCAATGGACTCATTAACTTGTTTATCGTTCCATTGACCAAATTCTTGTTTCCAGAATTGTAGGACGGTGACGTCCGTGCAGTAATCAAGAGTTTCTTTACGGAAATCTTTGTCAGTGAGCATGCGGGAAATATCAAGCAGGGTAGTTTCGGGACGATCAAGCAGGGCGAGCAGTGTATAGCGGAGAATATGTTCGAGACGGGGGCCCCAAGAATCACCAAACATGCGCTTCAGGACACCGATGACTTCAGAGGAAACATTAGGTTTTCTAGCAGGATCGGAAAGCTCCAAAGGGTTGAAAGCGACTGGGAAAGCCGTGTCGGCAGGGTTGAAATAAACAACATCTTTGACGCGAGATTCGGGAATAAATTTGAGGTTGTTGATGGCAAAATCGCCGTGCGGGTCGATAATACAATAGCCTTGATTGTAAAAAATATCAGATAGCGCAAAGAGTTCGAGAAGGCCGCTCTTCCCTGCTCCAGTTTGACCAATAATATAAACGTGGCGAGAGCGATCGCGACGCAAAAGCCCAAACTGATGATTGATGCCACGGAAATTTGTTAGACCAAAAGCGGAGATGTTTTCGTCGTGGGCGGGGCTACCGGTGAGAAGAGGGAGTTTAGCGGGTGGTTCGGCGGTTTTTGAAGATGCCCAAACGATATTAGGGGTCTCAACAGAGGTGTGAGGGAGATGATAGACAGAGGCGAGCTCAGAGATGTTTAAGATAAAGCCGTGATCGGTGAATTGGCGTAACTTATAACCATCGAGATCGTTAGGGTTGAAGCTACCACCGAGCATCTTGAAGCCATTGAGGTTGGTGGAATTAAACTGTTTGAAGGTGCCAACGAGGGCTTGCATATTAAGCTTGGCATCGATGTCATTTTCGCCAAGATAGGCAAGGCGAATTTTAACTTCATAACCAAGTTTGGTGGCTTTTTCTTCGGCCTTAGTAATGCGAGTTTTGTCACGTTCGGAAAGTTCGGGGGCTTCGGCGCCAGAACCACCAGAGGGTGGGCGGAAAAGTGCGCCAAGGGCTTCGACTAGCCAGACAAAATCGATATTGCCAATTCTGAAAGGTTTTTGGCCAAGCTTGACTTTTTGAATCCATTTATCAGTGGTGTTTTTATGCCAATCGTCAGGGATCGGGCGAGTTAAAATCTGAATCCAGAGTTCTTCGGAGTGGTCGGGATCGAGTTTGGCGAGGGTACCAGTAATACCAGCGAGAGGATCGACTTCGAAAGTGTCAAAGGTTTTAATAGGCAGAGCTTCATTATCAGATAGAGTGAGCTCGGCAGAATAAGTGATTTTGTGCTTGTCGCGATTATCAACATAATCTTCATCGACTTTATAAATTTGAACGGTGGGATATTGGGCGTAAATTTGACCTTCGACGAAACTTTGAAGATCTTTGGGCACCCAAACATAGAAGCGAATTTGACCGGCAGTGGAAACGATTTCGAAAGAGAGATGCTCTTGAACGCCACCAGAATTTCTGAGCTCGGCTTTATCACGTAAAATACCGTGCAGTGAAGCAAAAAGTTGCTCGGCGGCAAGTTCTTTTTTGTCGTTAGTGCGAGGGATTTCCAACATCAAAAGCACGGCGTCGACGTTTAAGAAACTAAGGCGGTGCGCCTTTTGATAATTACGATAAGCTAAGAACGCCAAAATGGAGACCGTAGGAATCCAAAAGATGGGCATAAGAATGAAATTAATAATATGAGCCAACATGTGTTCTTATTTTAGCATAAAAACTATTTTTCGACGATGGTGTAGAGATTTTTATCAATTTTTTTGAAGTTTTGCTTGTTTTGCAGATTAAGTAGAACGGTAGTTTCTTTGACTTTACGGCAACGTAAGACTCGTTTGACGATTTCTTCGCGAGAAAGAGGCTTACCGGCTTTTTTCAAAATATCGGCAATGACGTCAGAGACGGTACCTTTAGCGAAGCCCCAAGATTGTAGGGCGTAGATACCGCGACCGATTAAGACAAAACGAGAATCTTTGATGAGTTCGTTGTGAATAGCTTGGATGGTGACGTTTTTACGATCAAAGTCGGAGCTAGCGATAGCTTTAGCTATGGCACTAAAGTGCATAGGCTCCTTTTTGTTTTCAAGTACGACAAAGATTTTGTCGCGGATGTTTTTGGGATTGACGGTTGGCCACTTGGTCAGTCCCCAAAGGCCGTTCAGAGTGGCAAGCTTCTTTGAAACGCGAGCAATAGCTTCGATGTGGTTGGGGTGCTCGTAGGTGAGTTTTTCGTCAAGTTCTTCAATGGTAAGTGGTTTTTTGTTGACCTTGATAACAGAGACAACTTCATCAACTTTGGCGAGAATGGATTTTTCGTCGCCATATTCAGCAATCCCGATAGCAGCAAAGTATTTGTCATTTTCGTCGATGGCGGTGAGGGCGTCAGAAATACTGCCAATGAAATAAATACTGGCTTTTTCAGCATCGGTGGTTTCGCGACCGAAAATCTTGTCGGCGAGGTCATCATTTCTTGCTACGCGACCCATTTCGGTGAGATTTCTAATAATGATTTTTTCAGCGGCGGCGAGTTCGGGAATCTTGGACTCTTCGGCGCTGATACGTAGACGAATTAAAATTGCTTTTTCGAGTTGGCGGACACGTTCACGGGTGATGAAAAGCATGTCCCCGATTTGTTCGAGTGTTTCTTTTTGACCAGAGAGACCGAAGCGCCTGGCAATAATCTCGCGCTCGCGATCTTGCTCGATAATATTTAGACTGCCTTTTATCGCCTGAGCGATGGTTTCCGCATTTTGGTGCATTAGTTTAATTCCCTTTTTCCACCCCGGTTAATATTGAAATATTATACTATGATACCATAAAAAAATATAAGTGTCAACTAAAATATCATTTTAATTGTGATTTTATGGTTTTAGTTGTAAAGTACGATAACCTGAATCCAGTTTATCTCTTTAGTATCCTTATTGTAGCACATTTTTTACAAAAATGATAGAAAATGATGCTTATGTTTTATTTTTTAGATTTTGTGGTTTTAGTGGATTTTTTACTGGTACTACGACGGGGAGCGCGACGGGTAGTTTTGGGTTTTTCGGCAAGCATTTTTTCGGCTTCTTGTTTGGTGATTTTCGCAGGATCTTGATCTTTGGGGATTTTGACGTGGTTGCGGCGGCCGGGACCCTTAATATAGGGACCGTAAGCACCCTTAATAATCATAATATCGTCCCAGTCGGCAATAATAGTGTCAATTTTGGCCTGATAAAGCGGGAGAGCAGAGCTAAGAGTGATGGTATAAGGGTCAAAATCTTTAATCGGAATATTGTGTTTGCCGGCTTTAAGATAGGGGCCAAAAGGACCACTAGCGGCAATAATTTCGGTGCCATCGGGGGCTTTGCCAAGCGGACGCGGCAAAGCAGGTAGAGCGAGTTGGTCGAGCGCCTGTTTTAAGGTGACGGTTTTAACGGTTTGGTTTTCGGGAAGGGGCGCAAAACGGGGTTTTTCACCAGAGGTTTTTTCGTTTTCACCAAGTTGAATAAATCCGCCGTTTTTGCCGATTTTGGCGTAGATGGGCTTGCTAGTTTCTGGGTCATTTCCCAAAAGACGGGCGCTATTATAACGTTCGGCGTCCTCGGAGGCTGTAACGTCTTTACCAAATACTTGATAGAAATCGCGGAGCATCTTGACGCGATCGAGTTTGGCCTCAGCGATCAAGTCAAGCTCCTTTTCAATATTGGCGGTGAATTGGTAATCAACGATGTTCTTGAAATTATCAATCAAAAAGCCAGTGATGAGTTCGCCGATGGGGGTAGGGAGCAGTTTGCCTTTAGTGGCGCCGAATTTTTCGGAGACGATGGATTTAGCGATGTTTGAAAAAATAGCGTTTTTCGAAAGCTGTTTTTTAAATGTCAATTCAATCACCTCGCGCTCTTCCCCGTCGGAGTCGCCCTTAACGCAGTAGCCACGGGATTGAATGGCGGTGAGGATAGATGAATAGGTGGAAGGGCGGCCGATGCCGAGCTCTTCGAGTTTTTTGACGAGAGAGCCTTCAGTGTAGCGGGCGGGCGGTTTGGTAAAGGTTTGGCGGGCGGTGACGGAATCAAGAGTGACTTTTTCACCTTTTTTAACGACGGGTAACTCCAGGTCTTTGCTTTTACCATAGACCTTGAGAAAACCGTCAAAAATTACCACTTCACCCTTGGCGCTGAAAGGATATTTGGCTTCTGAATCGGCGATTTTAATGGTGGTTTTGGCAACTTTCGCAGGTGTCATCTGTGTAGCAATAGTGCGACTGCGGATGAGTTGATAAAGGCGTTTTTCGTAATCATTTTTGCCGGCAACTTCTTGAATAATATTAGTGGGGCGAATGGCTTCGTGGGCCTCTTGTGCGCCGAGTGATTTAGTTTTGAATTTTTTAACTTTGAGATAGTCTTTACCAAATTGTTTTTCGATAAAATTAGCAATAGAAGCAAGGGCTTGGTTGCTGAGACTGAGGCTGTCGGTGCGGTGGTAGGTGATTAAACCAGCTTGGTAAAGGCCTTGAGCGGCGGTCATGGTGGTGCGGGCGGAAAAGCCAAGCTTGGCGTTGGCTTCAATTTGTAGTGAAGCGGTGGTGAGTGGCACAGGAGCAGATTTGGTGCCATCGGTTTTTTCTACATTAGTGATGGCAAAATCGCAAGCGCCGATTTTGGTTAAAATTTCTGTGGCTTCGGCTTCGGTTTTGGGTGCGGGCTTATCAAAATTAGCGTTCAGAGTTGATTGGTTTGAGGTTAAAAACTGTCCGCTGATTTTAAAATTAAACTGATTTTTGAATTTTTCGATTTCGGCTTCACGCTCTACAACTAGTCGAAGGGCGGGACTCTGCACTCGACCGGCAGAAATAGCGCCAGGGACTTTTTTACGCACTACACCAGAGAGATCAAAGCCGACCAGCATATCGAGAGTTTGGCGAGCTTGCTGAGAAGCTACCATATCCATGTGGATTTGACGCGGATTTTTAAGGGCGTTTTCAAGGGCAGATTTAGTAATTTCGTGAAAAGTGATGCGAGCGGTATCTTTAGGAAGCTCCAGAACTTCCACAAGATGCCAAGAAATAGCTTCTCCTTCGCGGTCTTCATCAGTGGCGAGCCAGATTTTATCGGCAGTTTTGACGGCTTTTTTCAGCTCGCTGACAATTTTTTTGTGGTCAGGATTGATTTCGTAAGTGACATCAAAGGTGGATTTATCAACTTTAGTGTCTTTGCGGATATGGCCAACAGAGGCCAAAACTTGAAAATCTGCGCCCAAATATTTTTCAATGGTATGGGCTTTAGCAGGAGATTCGACGATGATGAGATTTTTTGACATATAAACAATATAACATATTTAAGATTTGATACAAAAAAGCCCCAGGTAAGGGTGGGCATCACCTGGGGCTTTTTCACCCTATAACACATCTCTATTGACACCGGGAGAACCCCGGAAGCGCGACCCACCTCACACAAATTGGGGCCCGCCGGTTATAGGGGTTGCTATGCCTTCGAAGTGGTCCCCTAAGTGGAGGTAATACTTAAACTTGCAATTTTATTAGAAAAATGGCAAGCCTGGGGGTTTCAAAAGCACGCAACTTCTGATACTGTCTAAGACAAATCAGAAATTATGATTTATTTAGGTGCAGTGTAGAGCATAAAATGCCCTAACTACCCCTAATTATAGCACACGGAGCATATAATGTCAATACCTTTTTCACACTTTTCTTATAAAATCAACAAAATACGACCCCAAGAAGCGGAATATTTACAGGGGTTAAAAAACATTGCGCTAATGCCTAAAATGTTGTATTTCTATGGAAAAATACCTGAAAAAAGGCTTAAAACGGTGGCAATTGTGGGCTCACGGCATAATACGCGCTACGGCGAGGAAGTGACGTATAAATTAGCGTATGAGGTGGCAAAAGCGGGTGCGGTGGTGATTTCGGGGTTGGCTTACGGGGTAGATTCAATTGCGCATCGAGCGGCGCTGGATGCGGGTGGTGTGACGATAGGGGTGCTGGGAACGACAATCGACAAGATTTATCCGCGGGTGCATTTGGCACTGGCAGAGGAGATGATCGAGAAAGGCGGGGCGGTAATGAGTGAATATGCGCCAAAAACCGAGATTTTTCCAAAAACCAGCTTTTTGGAGCGAAACCGGATTATTTCTGGCTTGGCGGATGTGGTGGTGGTAACAGAGGCGGCAGCACGTAGTGGATCGCTAAATACGGCGATGCATGCGCTAGAACAAGGTAAAGATTTGTTGGCGGTGCCGGGAAATATTACCAATCCGATTTCTCAGGGGTGTAATAAGCTGATTCGGGAGGGGGCACTGCCATATACAGAGGTGGATGATGTGATGCAACTGTTGTTTCCGCAAAAGAAAAAAGGCAAAAAACAGCTGGTGATTTTTGGCGATAGCGAGGAAGAAACGGCGATTTTAAAGTGTTTGCAGGCGGGGGTGAGTGATGGCGAGCAGATTATAGAGGCATTAGGGCTGTCGGTGGAACTATTTAATCAGACAATTACGCTGCTGGAGATCAAAGGTTTGGTGCGGGGACTAGGGGCGAATCAGTGGGTGCTTAATTAGAAAGATGGGTTTTGGAAACTGCCTGAAGGATTTCGGGCAGTTTGGCTTTTTCTTCAGGGGTGAAGCGAGAAAGAACAAAATCAGTATCACCGAGTTTTTGGCGAATAGCGTCATTCCCTGTTCCGAGACGGAGGCGGGCGAACTTGTCAGTGCCGAGATGTTCAATAATGGATTGCAGGCCTTTGTTGCCACCAGCGGAGCCGGATTGGCGCAAGCGGGTGGTGCCGAAAGGGATATTAAAATCGTCGCAAATTACAAAAATGTTTTCAAGTGGGATTTTGTAAAAATGAGCAAAAGATTGGACGGCACGACCGGTGTCATTATAGAAAGTTTGGGGTTTGATAAAAATAGTACTTTCGGACTTGAGCCAGGTGGCGCCGAATTTTTCGCGGGGTTGCCAGTTGAGTTTTGCGATTTTGGCATGAAAATCAAGTGCCAGAAAACCAAAATTGTGGCGAGTAAAATTGTAGTTCGCGCCGGGGTTACCGAGACCAACGATTAGTTTCATGATTTAATTATAACATACCTCTGTTACAAAAATTGGAAGCGCGCTTGAAAGTTCCGAAAAAAGCCCCGCGAGTGCGGGGCGGGGTGAAGTAGATTAGCCAAAATATTTGGCAATAGCTTGGGCGGCAGGCGAACGCACGATTTCTCTTTCTTCGAGCGTAATAATTGCCGCTTCGGGCTTGCCAGCCAATTTAGATGCACTATAGCTCAGTCCATTGGAGGTGCGATTCAGGTGAGGATTGGTGATTTGTGTGGGGTCACCAAGCACGACAATTTTAGAATTGTCACCGATTCGGCTAAGAAGCGCACGTGCTTGATAGCGTTCAGTATCTTGAAATTCATCATAGATAATGAAGCAATCACTGAGCGATCTACCACCCATGTTGATGATTGGCTCAAATTCAAAGTGGGCTGTTAAAATATCTTCCACTTTGTTTTTGAAATAGGCTTTGGGGCCGCCGCCGTTGGAGTTATTGTTGCTACATTTGTCTCCTTTGAGTTTTAGCACTTCACGCAGGTTGTCTTCGATCGGTCGGGCTTTCACGCGAGTTTTTTCGGTGGTATCGCCTGGCACGAAGCCAATTTCTTTGCCGAGAGCGCCGTCACGCGGACAGACAAAGACTCTATCGTAGGTCTCGTCTTCAGTCTGAATGTAGCCAGCAGCGGTGGTGAGGAAGGTTTTGCCAGTACCAAAAATGCCGGACACAATAACAATGGGAATTTCTTCGGGGGGAGCAAGTAGGGCTTCAAGCAGCATGGCTTGCCCAGCGTTGCGCGGGCGAATTTTGTTGTATGCGGGCTTCTTGAAGCTGGTGTATTGGAGCGGGATGAGGGCTTGTTCTGTTGGGCTGTAACGACCAATATACCCGAAGCCACCATTGCCATTGGTTTGGCCGTGGGGCTCAAAGGTGAATTCGACGAATTCATGAGCGAGCAGTGGAAGTTCGTTGGGAAAATATTCTATCCATTCTTGCTTGGTGATGCGATGGTTGGAAAACCAGAGATTAGAACACTCAAGTGGCATCTCCACAAGACGACGCCCATGATAAACGGTAGGGTTGATATGGGCGACGTCGATTTCGCTGAGCGAAGCCAAGACGGCCAAGCGGTCGCTACCAGTCATGATGGCGACAGAATCGCGAGAGTATTTTGTTTGGAGATGTTTAGCACTTGCGATTGCCTGAGCCTTGGAGCTGTTTGGATCAAAACCTTGGTCAAATTCACAGTTTTCAAACGGAATAAAGTCAATTTGCATACCGTTTTCAAGCATGATAGGACCAGTATTTTGGCGTTTGTGATCTAGAATTATACTCAGATAGGCCATGATTTCTCGACAGGCATCGCCACGACTAGTTTGTTCATTATAAAAATCGTCGATGCGATGCATGTAGCCAATCGGGATGTATAATATCTCGGCTTTCTTTTTATTTTCTGCTTTGGGTATCAGAATGCTAGGGTCACCAATCAGAGTGTCCAGACTGGGGACAAGGTAATTGTGACGGGTCATAAGACTGCCTCCTTTTCTACTTCATATGTAAAAGAACTAATAATGGGAACCGAAGTTCCCACTTGAAATCATTGTATCATGCTTATTAACAATTAGCGACTTTTTAGTGATTTTTGTTCGCTACGAAAAGAAAAGTTGATGGGCGTGCCGATGAAGGGATATTTTTCGCGGATTTTGCGCTCTAAAAAGCGTTTCCAAGACCAGTGGAGTAGGCCGAGATCGTGGCCATGAACGACAAACCAAGGCGGGCAAGTGTCGGTTTGGACGATGTATTTGGGCTTGGGACGAGTGTTTTTAAGACCGGCAGGAGGATGGGAAATGATGGCGTCGTTCAAGATTTTGTTCAGTTCGGAAGTTTTGATTTCAAGACGACGGTTTTTGTCGATATTTTGGGCGAGCTCAAAAAGTTTAGTGATGTTTTTGCCGGTTTCAGCACTGGTGATTAGGGCAGGGGCATAAGGGATAAAATTCAAATCATATTCAAGTTTGTTCAAAATATCATCGATGGTTTCGGCGGAAACTAAGTCGGCTTTAGCGATGACGACGATAATTCCCTTTCCAGCATCGACGATTTGGCCGGCGAGAGCTTGGTCGAGTTTGGAATGAGGCTCGGTGGCGTCAATTAAAAGGGCGCAAACATCAGATTCTTCGATGGCGGCGAGAGTGCGCAGGGCAGAAAATTTTTCGATGCCGACCTCACGTTTGCCGGGCTTGCGCAGGCCAGCGGTGTCAAGGATTTCTATGGTTTGACCTTTATATTTGATTTCAAGGCGATTAACGTCACGGGTAGTTCCCTGTTTAGAGCTGACTAGGGCTTGTTGTTTTTTAGCGAGAGAGTTGAAGAGGCTGGATTTACCAACGTTGGGGCGACCGATTAGGGCGAGAGTAAGCGCTTTTGAATAGTGTTTGGCGATACTCGCAGACTCGGTTATTTTGCCGAAAAGGCTAGTGTTGATTTTGGCTTTTAACTCGTTGATTCCCTGGCCGGTGGTGGCGGAAGTACGGAAAGTCTCGGCTGGCTTGATGCCGAGAGAAAGAAATTCGGCGTTATCCAGGGCTTCGCCGCGATCGGATTTATTGAGTAAAAGCAGAACAGGTTTTTTACTTTTTAAGGCTTTTTTAGCAATGTCTTTGTCGCGGTGGTCGGGATATTTGGTGGCGTCAAGAGTCAGCAAAATAAGATCAGCGCTCTCGATGGCATCGGCGATTTGGTCTTGAATTTGCAGTTCAAAATCGTCATCGGGTTTTTTGAGACCAGCGGTGTCGATTAAGATAAAGCGATCATCAATTTTGGCGACTACGTTGTCGCGCGTGGTGCCAGCTTCCCTGGCGACGATGGCGATATTGGAGCGTGCAAAACGATTCAGCAGGCTGGACTTGCCGGCATTAGTTTGGCCAATTAGGGCGACGATTGGAAGCTTTTTCATAGGGTTAATTATAGCAAACTTGACTTTTTTCGTCAAGTGTGGTATAATGGGGGTATAGGGTATTTCTTTTGGGGGATAAATGTGATAAGATGGGGGCTAGTGGCTCCTTCGTCTAGTGGTCTAGGACGCCTGGTTCTCATCCAGGAAATCGCGGGTTCGACTCCCGCAGGAGTCACCAAAGAATAAAAAAAAGAACTCGTCAGAGTTCTTATTTTATGCTTTGAAACGACGCCGAGGAGATATTTTCTCTCGCAGGAGTCACCATTTTTATGCCAGTGGTATAAAAATGGAAGGGCAAACTTGCGAGCGTGTGAGCCAAGGAAACCTACCATTTTTGGATAATTTTAGTACTCGACTGAGCCGTAAGCGGGGACGGCGGAGATCCAGGTTTGGCCAGGAATTAGTTTAACCTCTTGGCTAAGTTCGTCTTTGAAGACGATTTGGGCGGTTTTGGAAGCTTTTTCCCAGGTGCCAGCGATGGCGGTGCCATTTTGAAAAATGTAGGCTCTGCCAGAACCGATAGTGGTGATTTTTTCATGGACACCATCGGCGGCACGAGCTTCTTGAACAATCATAGCGATGACAACGGACGGATGGATTTGGGTTGGTTCGCTGCAATCAAGTTCTGGAACTCGCTTTTTTTCTTCTGGACAGTTATAGGAGAGATGCGGAAGCCCACTTTGGTATCCACGGTAGTAGGAGTTGGTGGCGGCGTCATAAGTGTAGACAGGGTTGAAATTAGAAAGTGAGCCGTAACGAATTTTAATGGTAGAAACGAGGTTTTTTGTAGCATTGACAGAATTTTCGGTGGCAGTATCTATATCAAGTATATTAGTAAATTGATCGGAGGCGCGAGCAAGTGAGGCTTCTTTAGGAGTTAAACGCTCAAAGCCAGAGGGATTTGAAGAGTTGAAGCCATGGTCGGCATTAAATTGCCTGAGTAGCTGGCTAGAGGTAAAAAGATTATTCCACCTGCGTGTGAGTACCCGATTAGATTCATCACCACGCCACATATAAGTGTGGCTTTCGGTGAGATCGCGGTAATCACCGTTGGATGCGGCAGCAACTGCGTCGGCAGCACCACCGGCATGGACAATAGTGCAGTCAAATGGTGTGTCCCAGTCGAGATAATAAATGCGTAGTGAACGGACGGGGCCGATGATTGAAGTAGTGGGGTTTTGGAAAATCGTGGCAAAGCGTGTAATACCAGCTTCGGCGATAGCTTCAAATACTACTTTAGCTTCGTTTAGGCCAGATTGGGGGCGAGCACCGTCCATGCCATTGGGGATTTGAACGCAAAATACAGGGGCGGAAAGTGCGGCTTCGTCTGCTACTTCCATGCCGTCAAGTGGGCCGTAGAATTTTTCGGTAGAATCACGAAAAGAAAGCTGAGGCGTGATAAAAGTCGATGGCGTGACATCAAGATAGGTTGGCTTGAACCAGACAAAAAAGAGAATAAGATTTGTGATTATAATGACGCCAAGAACGCTGGCGATGATAATAAAAATTAGTTTGAAGCGAGATATTTTTAATTTAATTTTAAAATTAGTATGATTATCCATAAGCTCTATTATAAATCGTTTGTGAGCGCATTGCTAGTGGCATTCAGGCGCGACAGGGTAACTTTTTTGCCAAGGACATGAAAAGTGAGATTGAGAGCAGGGCTGAATGGAGCAAAAGATACAGCGATCCGGAGCAGGCTAAAAAGCTCAGCGGGCTTTTTGCCCGTTTCGGCGAGCAGTGCGTTGAGAACAGATTGCAGATGATCAGGAGTCCAATCAGCGTCGTCGATGGCACTGAGTCTGGTGATACTAGTGGTTAGGAGATTTTTGAGCTCAGTTTCGGAGAGTTTTTGTAAAAACTTATTATTAAGTAAGAGATCGGGGTTGATTTTAGGATCTTCGAAGAAATAATTAGTCATGCTGGGGAGTTCGGATAGTTCTTTGAGGCGATCATAGACGATATTTAAGACTGCTTTTTGATAAGTTTCAGGGTAGTCTTTGGCAGACTCTGGCCAAAAACCAGCGGTTTTAGTGAAAAGCGCGTCAATTCCCTGTTCGTCTTTGATTTTACGAATCCATTGGCCGTTGAGCCACAAGAGCTTGGTTTCGTCATAGCGGGCACCAGAACTTTGAATGCGGTCAATTGAGAAGGCGCTAATCAACTGGTCTTTTGTATAAATTTCCTGTTCAGTGCCGTCGTTCCAGCCAAGGCAGGCGAGGTAATTGAGCATGGTTTCAGGGAGAATACCGTCTTTTTTGTATTCGGTGACAGACTTCGCGCCATCGCGTTTGCCAAGTTTTTTATTGCCACTAGGGGCGAGAATATGAGGGAGAGATACGAGTTTGGGTTGTTCGAAGTCCAGGGCTTCGTAGAGAGCGAGATAGTTGGGGGTGCTAGAGACGTATTCAACGCCGCGCATGACATGAGTGATGCCCATGGCATGATCATCGATAATATGGGCGAAATTATAGGTGGGGAGACCGTCTTTTTTGATGAGAATAATATCGTCTTGAACTTCTGGACCGGCATGTAGATCACCCATAACTTCGTCGTGCCAAGTGCGTGGTTTAGGGTCGGCTTTGAAGCGAATTGGTAGCCCTTCGTGCCATTCTGGGGTTTGAGCTGGGCGGTGATTGCGATAAAGATAAGGGATTTTTTGGGCGGTGTCGGCCTGACGATATTCCTCGATGGTTTCGCTATCGGTGGGGTCGGCATAGGCTTTACCTTCGGCGATGAGCTGTTTGGCTGCGGCTAAATAAAGTTCTTTACGGGAGGTTTGAAAATAGGGCTCTTCATCCCAATCTAGCCCGAGCCAACGCAGGGTTTCGATAATAAGATCAGTCGCGCCAGCAACATAGCGATTTTGGTCGGTATCTTCAATGCGGAGCAAAAATTTGCCGCCAGTTTGTTTGGCGATGAGATAAGGATAAATTGCGCTACGCACATTGCCAATATGAATGTAGCCAGTAGGGCTGGGCGCAAAACGAGCAATAGCTGGTTTCATAAAAAAATTATACTATATTTTGAGAATTAAAGCGATGTGGCGATGGAGCGAATCTGTTTTTTGGTGAGAGTTTCGGGGTTGTCTGCGGTGATTTCATAGAAGATGCCGCTATTTACCCAGACGGCATTGGAGCCGGAAATAAAGATGGTGAGGCCTTGTTCGCGCACGGTGTCGTAGGTTTCCCAGGCTTTTTTGACGTAATTATTGAGTAGGGCGTTGCTGTCCCAGGTGGATTTTTCTTCGGTGAGAGTGAAATCTTGATGCTTGTCGGAAAAAACGAGTGAGATTTTTTTATTGTTTGTATAAACTTTTTTCAAAGAAAATTGGCTGGGAATGAATGAAGGATAAGTAGCTTCGACGCCGGCTTGAAGCGCGGCAACTTGGACGGAGATATGGGGCATATTAACATGGAGTAAATATCCGGTAATCACAAGAAAAACAGTGGCGCAAGCTATGGCAAAGGCGATTTTTTTGGCGCCAAAAGTGCGTTTAGCTAAGTTTTCGATGGGCGTATCTTGTTTTTCGGCAGTAGCAATACGAGCCAAAGCCTTTTTGATGGCTTGATCTTTGAGTTCCCTAGCTGTTAGTTGAGGGCCAGGAGAAGTGGTTCGGCGGCGGGCGGCGATTTGACGTTTAACAAGCTTTTGATAAGGATGAGTTTTGGCAGGAGCGATTGGTTCGTCGGAAGCTTTTTGAGCTTTGGTTGTTGTGGCTTCGTCGGCGCGTTTTTTAGCCTCCATTAAACGTTGGCGGTTAATTTGCTCGGCGATAGCTTGGCGACGTCTTAAATCAGCAGCCTCACGTTTGGCGAGAGACTGAATCTCGGTAGTTTTAACGATAGGCTGTTTAACATATTTGCGATTCAGCGTGGTAGAAGCTTGCATTTTGGCATGCATAGTAGAACTAGCAGTGTTTTTTCTGGATCGACTAGACTGAATCATATATTACCTCGCTTTAGCTTATTTATATATTAACATTAAGCAGTTTGAAAAAGCAAGAGCTAATCTTAAAATTCTTCGTGTTATAATAAAATTATGGATGAAGCACAAAAAAGACGTAAGCGTCGAGCAATAAAAATGGCGATCACAGAGCTATTAATGATGTTTTTGGCAGTGGTGATGGTGATAGTGCTGATGTTTTTAGTAATGGGCTACAAAATTGATGAAGAAGGTCAGTTGAAACAAGATGGCTTTTTACAAGTACAGAGTTGGCCGGCTACAGCGACGATCTCGATCGATCAGGGGCAAAGTTTGGCGCTACTGAGCTCGAGCAAGACAGTGTCGGCGGGCGAACATGAAGTGAGTATTAAAAAAACAGGCTATAGTAATTGGCAAAAAAAGATTAAAGTAAGTCCGGGTTTGATTTATCGGTTAGAGTATCCAAAATTGTTTCTATTAGAGAGGAAGCAGGAATCTTTAACTAGCCTGCCGAATTTAGATTTTGTGAGCGTGGCGCCAGATCGGAGTAAGATGTTGATAGTGTCGGAAGGCAAAACCAAGTGGCAGGCGATAGATTTAAACGAAGAAATGTTGACCATTCGAGAATTAGCGCTGGAGAAGATTTTGCCAGAGCTGGAAGCTCAGGACTCGGCAGGAACAATAAAGTTAGTTAATTGGAATGATGGAAGCGATAAGCTACTACTGACGGTGGAACGAGGCGGAAAAACGGAGTGGGTTTTGGCTGATATTGAGCAGGTTGAGCGGAGTAAAAATTTGACGCAAGAATTTGGTTTAGAATTTTCAAAGATGAAAATGGTCAACAAGTCGGGCGAACAGTTATTGGCGCTTGAGGGGACGAATCTTCGACGACTTGACGTGTCGGCAGGAGAGATTTCAAAAGTGTTGGTCAAAAATGTGGAAGATTTTAATAGTTTTGGTAACAAAATAATTTATGTGAATAAGAAAAATAATAAAAGAACTATCAGGGTCTATGTTCCAGAAAAAGAAAAGAGCCTAACACTAAAGGAGTTAGAAAATAATCAGGCGCGAGTTTTGATGGCGCTAAGTAGCTATTATGGTGGAATATATGCGACGGTTGTGGTGGATAACCAGCTATTGATTTATAGAGGTAAATTTGAAGACGAACAAGAAAAAATCGAGCGAGTAAAACGAAAAGAGTTGAGTTTTTCGCCGAGCGAAGTTTTGACAAAAGGGCGGGGTGAATTGTTGATTGCTAAAAATGCAGAAAATTATGCAGTGTTTGATATTGAGCCAGCGGAAATCAAAGAGTATCAATGGCCGGAGCAGCAGGTCTGGTGGCTGGATGAATTTAGGTATGCTTATGTCCAGGATGATGTTATGAAGGTGGTAGATTTTGACGCAACAAATAAAGTGAAATTATCAAAAGATGTCAATGGGCAATTTGCGATGACGATTACAAATGATAGTTGGTTGTATTATTTTGACCAAGAAAATAATTTAGTGAGAGAGACGATTTAGGATCGGCCGGTGAGCCAAAGCCAGATTTTTTCAAAGAAGGAAGGTTCGTTGGCGGGGAGGCTTTGGTCTTCGTCGATTTTGACGGCGGGAGCTTGGGTGGAGCTGCCTTCGTAGGAAGGGTCGATTTGTTCGGCGGTAACTAGGAGACGGTATTTGGAAGTGCCAAGCGGGGTGCAAGTAACGAGGGTGAGGACGGGCTTGTCGGTGGTATAAATTAGGGCGGCGACATTGGAAGGGTCAACAACTTCTTGTTTAGTGACGGAATAGGTATAGCGTTTGGACTCATAATTGACATAGATGAGGTCGCCGTTTTCGAGGCGCTCTAGACCAGAAAATATATATTTGTATTGGTTGTTACTATAAACATCGCCAGCCGAGTGACCAGTAATAACAAGGTTGCCGATTTGCCCGGGCAGGGCGTTGGCGCCACTAATAGCATAGTGAGCAACACCGTTGTTCATGGCGCGCATGACGGCGTCGGGGCTGATATTGAAATGTACGGGGACATCGATATTGAGTTTGGGAATCAGGAGTTTAGGGTCGGCGCTGACGGGTTGATTGACGGTGGGGTCGATGGCGGTGATACCCCCGACGCTGGAATTGCCAGGCGAAACATAGGCGATGATGGGGGCGAAAATGAGGCGGTTATATTGCAAAAAGAGTACCACCAAGACGGCAGAAAGCCCAGCGAAGATTGGGATTAGGCGACGGCGACGTTTGGCATTTTTAGCACTTTTTTGGGCGTTTTTACGGATAGTGGCGCGCAAAAGAGCTTGGACGGAATCCGTATCATCGGAACTTTCCGGCGCGCTGACAATTTCGCCATTTTCGGTCCTGGCACGCTCTTCTTTGAACTTGGAGGTAGCAACATATTGTTTGGCGGCGTTGGCATAATAATCACTGTAGTATTTTTGGTAGTAATTTTGCCAGGCAGAGTGATATTTTTCCCACTCTTCGTTGGTGACAGTCTTTTGGGAGGGATCGGAAACCTGAATTTCTTGTTGATAGGTGCCAGAAGCATAGCTCGCCAACACTTTTTTGCGCGCGATTTCGGCTGCGGTTTGACGTTGGCGTTCAGCAGAAGAGAGCCCACCAGTATTAGAATCCATAATTCGTATTATAACATAAGCGGTGCTGGATTGGGGAAAAGAATTGCGAGAAGGCGGATTTTGTGCTATGATTTTGGCACGGGCGAGTGGCGGAATTGGTAGACGCGTTGGACTCAAAATCCAATGGTAGCAATACTGTGAGGGTTCGATTCCCTCTTCGCCCACCACTATTTATTTGCGTGATAAAAAGTTTCAATTTGTTTGCCGAGATCGGCAATTTTTTGATGGGGGATGAAGTTGGTCATGACGACAACAATGAAGTGGCGGTTTTCAGCGGGAAATTCAATGATGGCGGCGTCGTGATAAATATCCCAACGATTTTTGCTTCCGTTCCAGTGCCAACCGACTTTATTATAAACTTTGGCATCTGCGGAAAAACCGCTAGGTAGGCCACGGCGCCAATCGTAAGTGGTGGGCGGCTGGTTAAGCATTGAATCTTGAATTTTGGTCCAATATTTGGGGTCGATATCAGAATGTTGATAAAAAAGTTGCATGATTTTGAGAATATCTTCGGCGTTAGCGGTGAGGCTAGAAATGCGAGCGTTTTCGATTTTGAAGTCGGTTTTGATGGTTTGGTCGAGCTCAGTTTTGCCGATTTCTGCCCACAGAGCTTCGGCGCAAGGTGAATGTGATTCCCTGATGGCGAGATTGAGACACTCTAGGCGGGTGCGTCCGGCGACCGGGTCGGACTCTTGCCAGGTGCC
Source organism: uncultured Candidatus Saccharibacteria bacterium (assembly GCA_964345645.1). Classification (GTDB taxonomy): domain Bacteria; phylum Patescibacteriota; class Saccharimonadia; order Saccharimonadales; family Saccharimonadaceae; genus Nanosyncoccus. Next base: position 8,106 of record CAYFRK010000002.1, on the reverse strand, counting down.
TGACGAAAGTCGGCGATAACCTTCGTAGGCGACGAAGAGTTTGTAAAGCGAAGCGGTGTTGTAGTTTTCGGTGGGGTTGTGGGAACCGACGAGTTGGTCGCGATCGAGATCGTAAATAAGAATACTTTTGTTGCCGGCATTGGCATTAGCCCAAGTATCGACGACAGATTGAAAGTCAATTGGTTTATAGGTTGGTTCTTCGGGGATGGCTGCTGGCGCGACGGCGTTTTGGCCAGGAGCTTTGATGGTGGTTTGAGGTTGCAGAGCAAGATAAAAAAGATAGATGGCAATGGCGAGCAAAATCAGAATAATTACGGTGGCGAGAATAATTTTTTTAGTGCGTTTCTTCATAAACTTTATTGTAGCATATCTAGCCTGAGAGTGCGTGGTATAATAAGGGGTATGAAAGATGTAGTTTTTGATTTAATTGAGGCGGAAAAACGCCGACAAAATGAAGGGATCGAACTGATTCCGAGTGAAAATTATGTTTCGGAGGCAGTGTTGGCGGCGACGGGGTCGGTTTTAACAAATAAATACAGCGAAGGATACCCGAATTTTGACAAAATTGGAAGCGCGCATGAAAGTTCCGATGACCCCTGGGATGAGACGCGAATTGCACAAGAAATTTTACCGAATTATCGTTATTATGGCGGGCAAGTGAATATTGATCGCATTGAGCGTTTGGGGATTGCGCGAGCCTGTCGATTGTTTCATGGTGATCATGCGAATTTACAACCACATTCTGGTGCGAATGCTAATGAGGCGGTGTATTTTGCGTGGTGTGAGCCGGGGGATACGATTTTGGCGATGTCGCTGCCAGCGGGCGGACACTTGACGCACGGGGCGCCGGTGACGCGCAGTGCAAAGCATTATAATTTTGTGCATTATGGTGTGACGGATGCGGGGGAGATTGATTATGAGGAGCTAGAAAAAATGGCTTTTGAGTTACGGCCGCGAGTGATTTTGGTGGGGTATTCGGCGTTTGCTAAGGTGCCAGATTTTGCGCGAGTGGCGGAGATTGCGAAGCGGCTAGAACAGAGAGTGGAGACGGAAACGGGCGAAAAGTTTGAAGTGCTGTTGATGGCGGATATGGCGCATGTGGCAGGGTTGATTGCGGGTGGAGTGCATCCGAATCCGTTGGACTTTGGTTTTCAAGTGATGACGATGACCACGCATAAGACTTTGCGTGGGCCGAGAGGGGGGTTGATTGTGTCACGAGGCAAAGTCAGTTCGCCGTTGAAGCAGGGGGAGAAGCGGTTAGAAAATCTGCCAACGCTGATTGATCGCGCGGTGTTCCCTGGCACGCAAGGTGGACCTTTGGAACATGTGGTGGCGGCAAAAACGGTGGCACTAGGAGAAGCTCTGCAGCCGGAATTTAAGAATTATGCCAAGCAGGTTTTAGAAAATGCGCAGGTGTTATCGGAAGTTTTAGGCGCGCTGGGATTTCAGATTTACGGGGGTGGGACGGAAAATCATATGATTTTGGTGGATGTGGAGGCGAGCTTTGGAATTGACGGGAAGGTCTATGAGCAGGCGCTGGATTTTGCGGGACTGACTTTGAATGCGAATGCTCTGCCGAGAGATGAGGGCGGAGCGTTTCGGCCATCGGGTGTGCGGTTGGGTACGCCAGCGGTGACGACGCGTGGGATGGGGGCGGCAGAAATGCGTCAGATTGGGGAGTGGATGCTGCAGGTGGCGAAGGTTTGTCAAAATGAGCATGGTGGGCTGGCGGAAAATACAGAACTGGCGGAAATTCGCGCAGCGGTGCGAGAAATGGCGTTGCGGTTCCCGGTGCCTGGGGCATAGAATTTGGGCTTGACGCGAAACCTTTACAGCCCGCAGGGGGGGTGATATAATGGAAGAAATAAACCATAAAAAGGATTAAAATGGAAAAACAAGAATTTTTGAGCGAAGAAAAGTTCCAACACACCAATAAAAAATTAAAAAAAGTTGCTTTGGCGATTTTTTTGACTGGATTAGTGATTAGTATAGGGTTGGTTATTTTCGGGACTGTAAAAAAGCAAAACGCACAAGAAAAGCAAAACGCACAAGAAAAGCAAAACGCACAAGTGGGGATTAATCGTTTGGATGAGATGGATGCAGAAATTAGCGATTTAGAATTCAAGGCAGAAGAAAAACGAAAAGAGTGTAGCGCAATGGCGAAGGATGGTGCATCCGTCGATGAAAGAGCAAGGTGTAACCGTGAAAAAGACGCACTTTCCAATAAAGCCAGAGATTTAGAGTGGGAAAAGATGAGGGAAAAGATGGAGGTGGAGTCGGAGAAAATGACCAATGAAATGACCAATGAAATGACGGATCCGATGCAATACATGATTGCTCTTCAGGTTATTTTAATGTCTAGTGTTCTTGCTGGTGGTGTTTTTATGATATCTAAGAGACGAGAAATGACTGCCTACAGAGCTCAACAAGGTATGCCAGTAGTGCAGGAAATGATAGAAAAAATGACTCCAACGGCTGCAAAATCATCTGGTGTGGTGGCTGAGTCAGTAGCTGAAGGTCTTGCCAAAGGCTATCATAAAGCAATGAAAGAAGAAGAGAAAAAAGCCGAATCAAAAGACGAAAAGAAGTCCGAGAACCAAGAGTAGTTCCCTTTTGGTGGGGTGAATTGTGGTATAATTGGGGGGGTGACGGGGTAGTAGCTCATCTGGTAGAGCGCAGCATTCGCATTGCTGAGGTGAGGAGTTCGAGTCTCCTCTACTCCACCATACCCAAGATATTAAATTAACCTCAAAAAAGAGGTTTTTTGTTGTATTTTTTCATAAAGTGTGTTATAATTATTGTGTTATACACAGAAAAGTGGTGTTATGGCTAAAATATCGATAGAAAGACTATATCAGCAAGTTTTTAATACTTCTTTTGTGCGCAAAATTCATAAAGAAAAGGCGGAGCAGATTGACGATGTGGTGGAGTCGGCGCTCGATACAAAAGAATTGACGGTGGTGCGGGCTTTTTGTGGGGTTTATGGCCGACCACGAACTTTTGAACAGATTGCAACAGATTATAATTTGACCGTGCCTGAAGTGCGGTTTTGTTATTATGCGGGGCTGGCCAAGTTGAGGCGCCCGATGTATCAGGAGCGACTGAAGGCGCTATATTTTGACGATGATGATGAAATTGGGCGCATTTTGACGGAACAACGCAACGAGATTGTGCAGAAATTGGCGATTTTGTATTGGGATTGGAATTTGCGTTGGGAAGAGACGCGACGCAAGATGGGTGATTTGGCGATTTCGAAGGCTGGGATAGTACAAATTGAGTTTTACGAACGAGAACAGAAGCGCGAAGTGGTGTCGCTTTTGGCGCAACTGCTGGTGGATTGGGAGCATGAAAATGATGAAGAGTTGAAGCTTGGCATGGTGAAGTTGGCTTATGCGATGCGACCGTCGGTGCCTTATGTGGAGTATTCGGACGATGCTTTGAGATTGACAGAGGAGCAGGTGGGGGTGATTAAAAATTATGCGAAGGAACAGGCGACGAGCGTGAAGCGTTGTTTGTGGGAATTGACGAGCGCGGCAGAGCGTCGTTTTGGGGCTTATGAGTCGAATTTGACGATTGAAATGGCGGAGAGTATGATGCGGTCTGAGTTGGGCGTGACGATGTTTGACTTTATGGAACAAGATAATTTTGAGTTTGAAGAAAAAGCTTCGTTTCCGGCGTTGTATTTATCGGCGCTAGAAGACGGCATGGAAATTGTTTAATTAATAATAAAAACAACCCCTTTTCGGGGGTTGTTTTTTTGTCGCCAACGTCTTAACGTTTGGAGAATTGCTCTTTTTTGCGAGCGGCACGCAAGCCATATTTTTTGCGTTCTTTTTCTCGTGGGTCGCGTTTGATAAAACCGGCCTTTTTCAAAATTGGACGTAAATCGGAAAACTCGGTGGTGAGAGCTTTCGAAATGGCGAGCTTGATAGCATCAACTTGCCCAGCAAGTCCGCCACCAGAAACTTTAATGCTGATATCATAATCTTTTTGTTTCTGAGTGAGGGCGAGCGGATCGGTAATCTCGGCAAGATAAGCTTTGTTGCCAGAAAGATATTCGAGCGCTGGCTTGTCGTTGATGGTGATTTCGCCTTTACCTTTGAAAAGACGAGCACGAGCAGTGGCAGATTTACGACGGCCAAGCCCGTAGGTGTAGGTAGTTTTTGTGGCAGTCATTATTTAATCTCCTTTGGAGTTTGTGCGGTGTGATCGTGTTCTGCGCCGTCGAAAATGCGAAGGCGAGTGAGGCGATCAGCGGCAAGTTTATTCTTTGGTAGCATGCCTTTAACGGCCTGAGTGATGGCGTAGGCAGGATTTTTGTCGATAACTTCTTCCAGTTTCAGGGTTTTAAGATTGCCTGGGTGACCACTGTGGCGATAGTATTTTTTATTGATCATTTTATTGCCAGTCACAACGAGTTTTTTAGCGTTGATGACCACGACATAATCGCCATTGTCAATATGAGGCGTGTAAGTGACTTTGTTCTTCCCCATTAGTTTGTCGGCAATCACGACGGCCAGTTTGCCAAGAGGCATTGTGGAGGCGTCGATAATATACCATTCGCGCTTGATTTCGGAAGATTTTTGGCTATAAGTTTTCATTATTTTTTCTCCTCCTTTTTCAGCTCGATTTGATCGACAAAGGCGATAGTTGCCATTTCGGCGTGATCACCCTTACGAAAACCATCGCGCTTGATGCTGAGATAGCCAGAGTCGCGCTTGATTTGTGGAGCGATTACATCAACAAGCAAATCGGTAGCTTGGAGATTGTCTAGTCTCGATTGAATCAGACGACGATTGGCGAGCCCGCCTTTTTTTGCAATAGTAATGAGCTTCTCGGCATAGCGACGAATTTCTTTGGCGCGAGCGAGAGTGGTTGTGATTGATTGGTGTTCGATAAGAGCGCACATCAGCCCACGAAGAAGTGCTTGCCTCTGATCGGTTTTACGGCCGAATTTACGGCCTTGATATCCGTGTCGGTGCATTAGATGTTTAACTCCTTAAGTTTGGTTTGAACTTCATCGAGCGCTTTACTGCCAAAGCCTTTGAGATCGGTGAGATCGGACTCAGAAAGCATGACGAGATCGCGCACAGTCTTGATGTCGTTATTAGTAAGGGTGTTAGTGGTGCGAGCGGAAAACCCAAGTTCTTCGATTGGAAGCAGTAGCCCAGAAGCTTCTTCCTCATCAACAGAGCCAGGAGCAGGCGCACTTTCAACGATAGTAGAACCAGCCAAGGCGGAATATTGATTGACAAGAATCGCGGCGGCTTCTTCAAGGGCTTCTTGTGGGGTAATAGTGCCGTCGGTATCGATGGTGAGCGTTAGTTGTTGCAGGTTGGTGTCTTGACCAACGCGAGTGTTTTCAACTTTATAACGGACACGCAAGACTGGAGTAAAGACTGCATCAAGGGCGATCATGTCGCTATGGATGCGGTTAGCACCAGACTTTTCGATATTGAGGTAGCCACGGCCATTTTCCACGACAAAATGCATTTTGAGAACGTATTTTGGATCGTCGATATGGCAGACAACTTGGTTGGGGTTGCTGATTTCAACGTCGGCAGGCAATTTGATGTCACCGGCGACGACTCGTTTATCACCGTCTTTGGCACTTTGTTCGCTGCCTTTGATTTCAAGACTCAGCTCAACTGGTTCGTCTGAGTGACATTTGAGACGAATGTTTTTGAGGTTAAGCATGATATCAACTACGTCTTCACGGACGCCAGGAATGGCGGTGAATTCGTGAGTGGTGCCTTCAATGCTAAAGGCGGTGATCGCAGCGCCCTTGATGCTGGAGAGCAAAACGCGGCGGAGAGAGTTGCCGAGAGTATTACCATAGCCATAGTAAAGTGGCTTGATGATGAACTCAGCGCTATTTTCGCCTTGTTGTTTGATTTCGGCTAATTGTGCTTCATGAATAACTTTTGTTGTCATATTTTTTCTCCTTAGCGTGAGTAATACTCAACGATTAATTGTTCGTTAATACCCACCTCAGCTTCTTCGCGCTTCGGCAGTCCAGTGATTTCAATTTTAAGTTTTTTAGCATCAGCTTTCAGCCAACTGAGCGGTGTGCTAGAGCTGGAACTGATGATGTTGTCGATATTTTTGAAATACTCAGATTTTTGGGATTTGGGTCGGACTTCAAGGACATCACCGGGTTTGAGACGGATAGATGGGATGTCGATGCGACGACCATTTAATAGAAAATGTCCGTGAGAGACGAGCTGACGAGATTGACGGCGAGTCAAAGCAAAGCCAGCACGATAAACGACGTTATCGGCGCGGCGTTCCAAAAATTGGAGTAGGTTTTCGCCAGCGAGACCGGGAGTAGAAGTAGCTTCTTTCATCAGTTTGGCGAATTGTTTTTCGAGCAAGCCGTAGAGACGGCGGACTTTTTGCTTTTCGCGAAGCTGAGTCAAGTAAAGGCTACCACCACGGACGCGCATGTTAGCGTGTTCGCCGGGAATACCAGATTTTTTAGCCATGACTTTGTGGGCTTTGGGAGCCAGCGCAAAGCTTTCACGGCGACTTTGTTTTACAATAGGGGATTTATCGCGTGCCATTATGGTTTCCTTTCTCCCTTAGGTCGCACACCACCGTGGGCGATTGGGGTTTGATCTGTAATACTGTCAATTTTGATACCAACCGCTGAAACGGCACGAACGGCACTGTCTCGACCGAGACCGATGCCTTTAACGAAGACATCAGCACTGCTCATGTTGTGGTTTTTCTTTGCGGTTTCACAGGCTTTTTCGGCAGCAACTTGGGCGGCATAGGCCGTACCTTTTTTACTACCACGAAAGCCACTGGCACCAGCCGAAGAGGCGGTAAGAATCTCACCTTTTTTGTCGGAAACACTGATGACGGTGTTATTGAAGGTGGATTTGATATGTACTTGACCAGAGGTAACAATGCGCTTGGCTTTTTTACCTTTGGCTTTAGTAGCTTTAGCTTCAACTACTGGAGCTTCTGGGATAATATTTTGTTCTTCAGTCATATTTTCTCCTTACTCCTAAGTCTTGCTCGCTGCTTTAGGTTGTGCGCCACCAACGGCGATAGCTCTGCCCTTACGAGTACGCGCATTCGTGCGGGTGCGTTGGCCATTAACTGGCAGCTTCGCTTTGTGACGGATACCTTTATAGGAATTTATATCCTTAATACGTTTAATATTGTTGGTTACGAGGCGCTTAAGATCACCTTCAACGGCATATTTATTAGCAACAATGTCGTTGATTTTTTGTTCTTCAGCCTCGGTGAGATCTTTCACCCGAGTGGTAGGCTCAATTTTAGCCTCCGCAAGGATGGCTCTCGAAGTGGTGCGACCGATACCATAGACATAAGTGAGGGCAACCCAAACTTGTTTGTCAGACGGAATCGTAACGCTAGCAATTCTTGCCATGCTTAACCCTGCCTTTGCTTATTTTTAGGTTTTTTCTTATTGATGACACGCAAAACACCTTTGCGGCGAACGATGATGTCATCGGGGGAGATTTTTTTAACACTGGCGCGTACCTTCATTGTGTCAAAATCCTTTCCGTTTAGCGCTGTAACTTCGACAATATTCGCCTGACGACGAAAAATTGTTGTGAAAATTACAACATTTGTTATTAATCTTTGAGGCGGAAGCTGATTCTGCCCTTTGTAAGATCGTAAGGGGTTAACTCAACTTCTACCTTGTCACCGGGCACTAGGCGGATGAAGTTTTTACGCATCTTTCCGCTTATGTGCGCAATGATAATATGGCCATTCTCGAGTTCAACCCGAAACTGGGTATTAGGCAGAGCCTCAACGACTTTGCCGGTGAGTTTAATCACTTCCTTTTGACTAGCCATAAATTACCAGGCAATTGTATCATAGAAAGATTAAAAAGTAAAGAGAAAAACTGGTTATTTTTTGGTGAAATGACGACGAGTGAGGTTGAGGCCATAAATAATTACTAAACTGCCGCAAAGAATGGCGAAAATTAGGCGATTTTGCTGGCTGGTTGGGCTGTTTTTGGTGGTTTGGCCAGTGCGTGGAGAGGTGGTTTGGTTATCTTGGGGTTTATCAGTAGGCGTGTCGGTGTTGGGAGCGGGAATTTCGGGCTGTTCTTCCTTGTTATTAACG
>CAYFRK010000001.1:0-66247 GCA_964345645.1 uncultured Candidatus Saccharibacteria bacterium | reverse complement strand
TAGCTTAATTACACCATAAGCTTGCTGGTGTTCTTTTTATATTATTTTTTGATTAGCGGTAGTGTTTGAGGGATTCGATGGGATTTTTGCGGGCGGCTTTGAGAGCGGGGTAAAGACCAAAAATGATGCCAACGGATATGGAGGTGACGAGAGTGACGAGTAAAATTTGCCAACTGATAAATGGTGCAAAGGGAGTAATAAGATAAAGAAAGAGGGCGATGACATAGCCCAAAATCAGACCAAAGAAACCGCCAAGCAAAGAGAGAATTAGAGACTCAAAAAGGAACTGAAGGAGAATATTAGAGCTGGCGGCGCCGACGGCTTTACGAATGCCGATTTCGTGGGTGCGCTCGGAGACGGAGACGAGCATAATGTTCATGACGCCGATGCCACCAACAATCAGAGAAATGCTAGCAACCATGGTAAGAATCCCGGTAATAATGGTGAGCAGGGAGCCGGTGAGGTGGGTAATTTGATCGCCATAAGCGACAGAGAAGTTATTGTCGCCAGATTTGGCTTGGACAAGACGAGAGTGGATGGTTTCGGCGGTTTCGGCGATAGTGTCGGTGGTGGCGGCCTTGACGTTGATTTGTTGGATCTGAAGGGAATTGTCAAGAGATTGGAGGTGGGCGGCATTAATGATGGCGGCGTGGTCAAGATCGACATTATTAAAGTTAATCGGATCTTCGAGTTTATCGAGAACACCGATGACGATAAATTGCTCGCCAAGAATAGTAAAGGTTTTCCCGAGAGAAATATTGGGACTGCCGAACAGATCGATAGCTAGCGAATAGCCGATGACAGCGGAGTTAGGCTGAGAATCTTGGTGGAAGAAAGCACCAGAGCTGAGCGGAAAATTTTGAATTTTAATAAAATCTGGAGTAGTGCCGACCACAGTACCAGAATTGACTGTTTTGTCTCCGGCTATGGTATTAACAGAAACAGCGATAGGGGCAACGGCGGCGATATTGTCAATTTGCTTGATGATTTCGACGTCGGAGAGAGTGAGGCCAGATTTGGCATATTGATTGGAAGAGGTGAGTTCGCTGATAATAGATGAGATGGTGTCTTTGTGATTTGTGGGGCGAACAACGATGAGGTTGGCGCCGATGGAACTAACTTGGCTGGCAATTAGGTTTTTGATACTGCCCATAAGGGAAAGAGTGAGGATAATACTGGCGACGCCGATGGCAATACCAAGGCAGGTGAGAAAAGAGCGTGTGCGGTTTTGTTTGAGGGAAGTTTTGGCAAGGTTGTAGTGAGTGCGGAGAAGAAGAGACATTATTTTTTGGCTCCTTTGGTGGATTTTTTAGTGGTTTTTGATGCTTTTTTGGTAGTTTTGGGCTTTTTGGAAGATTTTTTTGCGGTGGTTTGGGGTTTGGGTTCGGGTTCTTGGGTGACGGTGGGTTTTTTGCAAAAACGAACAGAAATGGGTTGAGGCAGGTCGCGGTCGGCAACGGTTTTGACGTCGGTGTCGATGTGGCCATCGAGCATATTGATTACGCGGGTGGCATAAGAAGTGAGCGCAGGGTTGTGGGTGACCATAATGATGGTGTTGCCTTCGGAATGAATGTTCTTGAGTTCTTCCATGACGATGTGGGAAGAGCGCGAATCGAGGTTGCCGGTGGGTTCGTCGGCGAGAATAATTTCAGGGTCAGAGACGATGGTGCGAGCAATAGCAACGCGCTGTTGCTGGCCTCCAGAAAGTTGCCAAGGAAAATAATATTCGCGTTCTTGAAGATGGAAACGGCCGAGAGTGCTGGAGGCTTGGGTCAGGCGATGGGTTTTAGAATACCCAGAATAGACCAAGGGAAGAGCGACGTTTTCGAGTACTGAAAGATCGGGAATGAGATTGAAGTTTTGGAAGACGAAACCGATTTTGCGAGCACGAATGCGGGCTTGGCGACGTTTGCTAATGCCAGAAACTGGTTCGCCACTGAGAGTATAAGTGCCGGAAGTCGCTTGATCAAGCAGGCCGATGATATTAAGCAGGGTGGTTTTACCACAACCAGAAGGCCCCATAATCATAATGAACTCGCCGCGTTTGACGGTGAGGTCAAAGTTTTTGAGAGCAAATGACTCGGTATCGCCGTAGCCATAGCTTTTAGTGAGCTGACTTAGCTCGATGATGGGATGCTCCTGTGCTGTCATTGTGGGTTATTATACCAGAGAGAGGAGAAAAGGATTAGACTTGATTTTTTGGAGAAAGTATGCTATAATGAAGAGATGGTGGGTTTTTGATGTTTCAAAAACCTTTTCTTGAGGAGGTGAGGTCGGGTTCGGGCGAGCAAGTTGCGTCGATGCCGAGATTGCTGAGCGCGACAAGCTCTTCGTCGGGGATGAGATAGGTGGCGTGCAATTGGGCGTGAGTAAGTTTGGGCAGGTTTTCTAATGCCGCTTTGGCGGTGGGATTGGTGGTGGCGCTGATACTAAGAGCAATTAAAACTTCGTTGAGACGGAGATGGTTGGATTGAAAATTGGAACTGCGATTTTTGATGTCGAGAATGGCGGAAAGGATGTTGCTGGAAATGAGATCGACGGCGTCAGGGATTTTAGTGATGTTTTTGAGGGCGTTAAGAAAAGTGCTAGAAACAGGGGTGAGAGAAGCGGTTTTGCGACCGCAAATGAATTTTTGATTAATTTCGAGACAGGCGCTGGGTTGGTGAGAGCGAGATTTTTTAGCCTCGGCTCGGGCGATGACGGGGCGGTCTTCTTCGGAAATATTTAGCTCATTCATCAGTAATTTGATTCTTTCGGGAACGGTTTCGGGAATGAGGCCTTTTTTGAGATCGACGAGAGATTTGAGATAACGCCGAATAATTTCGTTTTTGGCGGCGGTTTCGGCGAGTTTAGGATGAGTGATACATTCGGCAATCACATTAACGCCCATGTCGGTGGGAGAAAAATAGATATCTTTTTTCATGATGCGTTGCAGAATTTCTTTGACAACAGGGAAGATTTCGAGATCGCGATTGTAGCTGACGGCGGTTTGGCCATATTTTTCGAGGTGAAAATAATCGATCATGTTTTGGTCGGAAATGTCAGCAGTGGCGGCTTCATAGGCAAGATTGATGGGGTGTTTGAGCGGAAGATTCCAGACGGGGAAGGTTTCAAATTTGGCATAGCCGGCTTTAATGCCGCGCTGATGTTCATGGTAAAGCTGGGATAAACAGGTGGCGAGCTTGCCGCTGCAAGCGCCGGGAGCGGAAACGACAACGAGGGGTTTTTCGGTTTTGATAAACGGATTGGCACCATAGCCTTGTTCGCTGACGATAGTATCAACGTCAGTGGGATAGCCTTTAGTGAAGGTGTGGATATGAGTGGTAATTTGATAGTCTTTGAGTTTATTGACGAAGTTTTTGACTTTTTTCTGGCCTTCAAACAGGGTGACGACAACGTGGTTGATAGTGATTTGCTTGCTACGTAAAAAAGTGACGAGACGGATGACTTCAGTCTCGTAAGAAAGGAGGCGGTCGGAGCGGATTCTGGCTTTTTCAATATCATTAGCGTTAATACAAAGAATAACCTCGACTTTGTCTTTTAGGGTTTGAAGGAGACGGATTTTAAGATCGGGAGCAAAACCGGGCAAAACACGAGCGGCGTGGTTGTCGTCGATGAGTTTGCCGCCGAATTCAAGGTAGAGTTTATCAAAAATTTTGATGCGCTCTTTGATTTTGGCGCTTTGGAGCCTGAGGTATTTTTCAGAGTTGAAGCAGTTTTTCATAAACCTCCTGATGAGAAAATTATAGCATAGATTGAAGGCTGCGAAAAAGAGGGGATTATGATAAAATATGGGAGATGGAAGAGATAAAAAATGTATTAAAACAGGTGGTGCAGGAACTGTTTGGTTTGGAAATAGAGCCGGAAGTGACGGCGGTGCCAAAAAACATTGAGGCGGATTTTTCGTCGAATGTGGCGATGAAGTTGGCAAAAGATTTGAAAAAGAATCCGACGGAGATTGCAGAGAAATTAGCAAGAGTTTTATCTGAATCTCAAACTCGTTCGTTCGCGCCCATCGTTATGGGGCGAACTCACTTCGAAGCTCCCGTAGGAGCTTCGGGGCACGTTTTCGATTCAGATAAAACCCTTACTGTTGCTGTGCAGGCGCCGGGGTTTTTGAATTTTATACTGCCGGATGGGTATTATTGGGGGGAAATTGGCAAGATGGCGGAAAATTTCGAGCAAAATATATCATGTGATGAATATTTGAATAAAAAAGTGGTCTGTGAGTTTTCGGATCCGAACCCATTTAAGGTGTTGCATGTGGGGCATCTTTATACGTCAATAGTGGGCGATGCAATTGCAAAATTGTTTGAATATGCAGGGGCGGAGGTGAAGCGCGCGAATTTTGGTGGCGATGTGGGGCTGCATGTGGCAAAAACTATTTATGCATTGGTGCGCCAAAAACAAGCTGTAAATGCAATGAGCATAGAAGATATTGCGCAAGGCTATGTGGAAGGAACGCGACTGTATGAAGAAGACGAAGCTGCTAAAAAAGCCATTACGGAACTGAACAAAAAAATATATCACATCAACAAAGAGAATATTCAGGAGGGGGAGGTGGCGGAATTATATTGGCGGGGCAGGGAATTGTCGTATCAGTATTTTGATGATTTTTATGAAAGTATTGGCGTGAGGTTCGATAAGTATTACCCAGAATCGAGTGTGGCGGAGTTAGGCTTAAAGACGGTGCGGGAGCAGTTGGGACGAGGAGTGTATGAGATGTCGAAGGGGGCGGTGATTTTTGACGGTGAAAAGTGGGGACTGCACACGCGAGTGTTTGTGAATAAAGAGGCTGTGCCGACTTACGAAGCGAAGGATGTGGGGCTGATTTTGCAGAAATGGGCGGACTATCAGTTTGATAAATCGGTGGTGATAACAGGGAACGAGCAGTTGGATTATATGAAAGTGGTACTGAAATCGGTGGAACAGTTTGCGCCGGAATTGGTGACAAGGACTAGTCATTTGACGCATGGGCTGGTGAAGTTACCAGGGAACGAAAAGATGTCTTCGAGAAAAGGGAATTTTTTGCGGGCGGTGGATGTGATGCAAATGGTGCGTGATGAGTTGGCGAAAAAGCATGATTCACACGACGAAAAAGTGGTTTTGGCAGCAATTAAATATGCGTTTTTGAAATATAGAATGGGGGGAGATATTATATTTGATCCGAAAGAGTCGGTAGAAATGACGGGAAATTCAGGGGTGTATTTGTTGTATTCGGCGGTGAGAGCGAAGAAAATACTAGAAAAAATAAAATTAAAGGCTGCTCGAACGGACATTAAAGCGAGTTCTGCTGAGCGGGGGTTGATGCTGAAGATGGTGCAATATCGGGGGATGTTGCAGGAAGCGGTGGAGGAGATGGCACCGAATAATGTGTGTAATTATTTATATGAACTGGCGCAGGAATTTAGTCGATTTTATGAAAAAGTGCAGGTGGTGGGTAGTGAGTTTGAGAGCGAGCGAGCACAGATTGTGAAGGTATATTTTGAAATTATGCAACATGGGTTGGGGCTAATGGGTATTGAGATACCGGAGGAGATGTAGTGAAAAAGGCAAAATTATTGTGGGTGGATTTGGAAATGACGGGGTTGGATCCAGAAAAGGATCGAATTTTGGAAGTGGCAGCGGTGGCAACAGATTGGAAATTGGAAAAAATTGCGGAGCTCACAGCGGTGGTAAAAGTGCCGAAGAGCTTAATGAAAAAGCGGATGGTGGGGGAGTTTTGGGAGAAGAATAGCGAGTCGAGAGAAGAATTGATGGCGCAAAATGCCAAGGGCGAAGCGTCGAAAGTGGTGGAAGCAAAGCTAATTCAGTTTTTGGACGATTATTTTGGTAAAGAGGTGATTTTGGCGGGAAATTCGATTCACCAAGATCGGAAGTTTATTGATCGACGATGGCCGAAATTTGCGGAGCGACTACATTATCGGATGCTGGATGTGTCGGCGTGGAAAGTGTATTTTGAGGGGGCGCTAGGAAAGAGATTTACAAAAAAAGAGGAACATCGGGCGCTGGAAGATATTGCGGGGTCGATAGAGGAGTTGAAATGGTACTTGACGTTTATCAAGTAGGGGGAATCGGGGAGTTTGAAGAGAAAAAAGATGAAACGGGGCGTTATTTTGTGGTGCCGGGTGGTAAAGTGTTTGTGGTGGTGCGCAAAAATACGGTGGAAGTACGCACAGATGAAAAGTTAGGAGCTTTACTAAAAGAAAAATATGATTCGGTGATGGAAAGTCGCTATTTTGGGCGTGGGGGAATTGAAATTGTGATGAGTGGGCAGCTGAGCGAGGAAGAGGTGAAAGATTTGGTGAGGCTAAGTTATAATCTGACAGAAGCGTTAGAAGCTTGACTTTTTAGACAAAGTGTGCTATAATGAAGAGATAGGGCTACGGCCTATTTTTTCTTGTTTTTGGCTTTGAGTTGATCGCGGATTTCGCGGAGAAGCAAAATTTGTTCATCGGGCTTTTTGGTGGAAGCCTCCTCATCTTTTTTGCGGCGAAGTTTATTCAGGGCGCGGACTATGAGAAAGATGACAAGGGCGATGATAAAAAAATTAACGACATTTTGGAGAAAATTACCGTAGGCGATAACGGCGGAATTTTTGGCGCCAAAAAAGTTGGGAACGGTGAGTTTAAGAGAAGTAAAATTAAAGCCACCAGCAACAAGGGAGACGATCGGCATAACGATATCGTTGACTAGGGAATTGACGATAGAGGTGAAGGCGCCGCCAACAGCAACACCTACGGCGAGATCGACGACGCTACCGCGGTTAATAAATTCTTTGAATTCTTTGATAATGGGGTTGATTTTTTTAACAGATTCTTTCATAGGGATAGTATAGCATGAAATACGGGTTTAATGGGCGTTACTGGAGGTATCGGAGAATTCACTGAATTTTTTATAGAGTTTTTCTAGACTGTTGTAAGATTTCTCGAGAGCAGATTTTAAGGTGGCGTCAGAAGCGAGACTGTTGGCTTCGAGCTCTAGGGACATTAGCATACTGACGCGAAGGGCAATTTCATTAGAAAAAATGCGATCAAGATAGCCGTTGAGATGGGCATGATCAAGAGTGGCAGTGAGGGCGTCGAGATCGGGCTGCTCTTTTTCAACGAATGGATTAGGCTTTTTGTCGTCTTTGGCAGGAGGAATAAAAGAGGCAATCTCGTTAGAGGTATTGCTGAGAACACTAACAAGAGAAATGTTAAGAGAGCGCAGATCGGAGGTTTTGAGAAGATCGCCATATTCTTGAGAAATAGTGGTGAGATTAGAAATACGAACCTGAAGATGATTGAGCACGTCTTTATCTTTGCGGCTGGAGCCGGCGATACTACCGATAATGATAATTAAAAGAGCTAGAATTAGAAGACCGCCGATAATAAAAATGAATTTTTTGGAAAAGAGGCCACCGACGATTTTTTGCGGTCGGGGTTGGCTGGAGCGGGAAATTTGGTTGAGATAGTCCATATTGTTCATGGTTAAATTATAACATATAAGAAAAGTTTGAGCAGGGGGAGCTGTGATATACTTTAGATATGAATGACGCGAAGGAGGAAATCAGAGCGCGTCTCGCAGTGGAGGATGTGGTTGGGCAATACATTGAACTGAAGCGTGCGGGGCGAAATTTGAAAGGTAGGTCACCTTGGGGGGTGGATCGCACACCGAGCTTTATGGTGTCGCCAGAAAAGGGGATTTGGCACGATTTTTCAGCAAATCGTGGGGGTGATATTTTTGCATTTGTGATGGAAGTGGAGGGGATTTCTTTTCGGGAGGCATTGGAAAAATTAGCGCAACAGGCGGGGGTGGATTTATCAAAATACAAGGGGGGAGATAGTCAGGTAGCAAAGAAAAAAGCGCGCGCTAAGGAAGCGTTGGAGCTAGCGACAAAATATTATCAATGGTGTTTGGCAAAAAATAAGCAAGTATGTGAATACGTTTTTTATAAACGTAATTTAAATCGAGCGACGGTGAAAGAATTTCGCATTGGTTATGCACCGAAGACGGGTAAAGCTTTGACGGAGTTTTTGTCGAAAAAAGGTTTTTCGAAGAAAGAGTTAGGGGAAGCGGGGCTTTTGAATCGTTTTGATGGGGATTTGTTTCGGGGGCGGATGATGGTGCCGTTTATTGATACCACGGGGAATGTGATTGGTTTTACGGCGCGAGTATTAGATAATTCGGAACCAAAATATTTGAACACACCAGAAACCTTATTGTTCAATAAAGGTAGGTTTATTTTTGGACTGAGCCAAGCCAAAGAGTCGATTCGGAAAAATGGTTTTGTGGTGATTGTGGAGGGAAATATGGATGTGATTTCGTCGCATCAGGCTGGCGTTAAAGAGGCGGTGGCAACGAGTGGCACGGCAATGACGGAAATGCATCTCAAGGCTCTATCAAACTTAACTGATGATATTAGACTGGCTTATGACGGGGATGAGGCAGGTGTAGCAGCAACGGAGCGAGCGATAAAAATAGCAGGAGATTTAAGGATAAAATTGGCGGTGATTTCGGATTACGGAGGTGCTAAAGACCCAGACGAATTAATTCAGCGAGGGGCGGATTTATGGGTCAAGGCAGTAGAAAAATATGTACCAGCGGTGGAATGGGTGTTGAAAAAATATGAAGAAAGTTTAGACTTAACAACGGCGGACGGCAAACAAGAATATTCGGACAAAAGTTTGGAAATTATCAAATATTTACCTAAGGTACAGCAAAAACACTACAAACAAATGGTAGCGAAAAAGTTGAATGTGGCGGTGGAAGATTTAGAAAAGGCGGAGAAGAAGGAAAAAAAGCAATGGTTAAAAGAGGTGAAGACCGCAGAACAACAAGAAGAAAATATGAATTGGATGGACGATTTAATTTTGGCGATTGAGCAAGTGGGGGGCGTGGGGAAGAAGAAAAAAGTCACACTAAGTAAAGAAAAACAGGCGGAGCTAGAGCTGATTTTTGAGCAGAAATATCAGGGTTGGGCGGAAGAGAGTTTGCTAGTGGAAATTAAAGCTTTGCAGGAGCAAAAGCAAAAAGTGCAGATTAAGCAAAAAATTGATGAATTAATTAAAAAAATGAAAGAGTTGGGCGAAGGGGAGGAAGAAAAAACTAATGAGATTTTGCGACAGGTGAAAATTTTGCGGGCTTCAGAGAAAAAATAAGATAGTAAAGGTGGAGCGCGACTTGATTTTTATGGAAATTCAATTATACTTTTGGTAATGGATTTAGAAGAAGACGAAAAACTAAAAAATAACAAAGCCTTATTCGATGTAGAAGAGCCGGACGAGGATGAGTTGGAGGACGAGGAAGAGCCTTCGGATGAAGATTTGGAAATTACGGCGGACAATGTCGATTCTTTTGCGGATGATTCAGTACGACTTTATTTACGGGAGATCGGTAAGATTCCGCTACTGACGCCTGAAGAGGAATTGGAATTAGCACGTAAGGTGGTGAAAGGTGATAAAAAGGCCAAGGATAAAATGGCGGAGGCAAATATGCGCCTCGTGGTGTCAATTGCGAAACGTTATGGTGGGCGAGGTTTAGATTTTTTGGACTTAATTCAAGAAGGAAATACGGGACTACTGCGGGCGGTAGAAAAATTTGATCCTGATAAAGGGTTTAAGTTTTCGACTTATGCTACTTGGTGGATTCGCCAGGCGATTACGCGGGCGATTGCGGACCAGGCAAGAACGATTCGTATTCCAGTACATATGGTGGAAACGATTAATAAGGTGTTGCGCACGACGCGAAAATTGACGACAAAATTGAATCGCGAGCCAAACAATGAAGAGATTGCTAAAGAACTGGATATGGAAGTTGAAAAAGTGGAATATGTGATGAAGATTAAGCAAGATATTGCATCATTAGACGCGTCGGTGGGGCGAGATGGCGATGGTGAGGATTCGGTGTTGGGGGATTTTGTGGAGGATGAAGAAATTGAATCGCCAGAGGATTCGGCAGCGACGAAGATTTTGAAGGAGCAGTTGGCGGAAATTCTTGCCACGCTTTCGGACCGGGAACAGAAGATTATCAAAATGCGTTTTGGGATTGGCGGAGATCGCCCACACACTTTGGAAGAGGTAGGCGCGGAATTTTCAGTAACGAGAGAGCGGATTCGCCAAATTGAAGCAAAGGCTTTATCTAAATTGCGCAAGCACAAAGATACAAAAAAATTACACGAGTATTTAAAATAGAGGGATTTATGAAAAAAACTTTCTGGAAAAAAATAGTAGCAGTGGTAATGACGGTAGCCGTGTTGGCGATGGCGATGCCGGTGCGAGTTTGGGCGGACGAGGAGTGTCAGAATGGAATTAAGACAAATTTGTTTGGATGTATTGAAGATGATAAAGATGGCAAGGCGATGTTTACGATTCTAGGAATAGTTTTAAATGTTTTGACAGTGGGGGTAGGGGTTTTAGGGGTGCTAGGGATTGTGATTTCGGGGGTGCAGTATCTGACAGCGAGAGACAATGAAGCACAGATGGCAAAAGCCAGAAAGCGGATTCTTGAGGTGGTGATTGGCTTAGTTGTATATGCTGTGATGTATTTGGTTTTGAGTAATTTATTGATTCCTGGTGAAATTTAATAAAAATGCAAAGATTAATTGCGGTCTATAACCCGAACTCGTCTAAATATGGGCGAGTAAAAAGCGAGGTTTTAGATAAGCTGCGAAGTTTAAAAGGTTGGACGGTTGGGCGATATGAAATAAAACCTGTGAGCTTGGAAGAAAACGCGATGGCTCTCTCGGAGTTGTTACAAGACGGAGATTTGGTGGTGTCGATTGGTGGTGACGGTACGGCGGCAGTGACAGCAAATGCGATTCTGGGCTCAAAAAAAGCGGTGAGACTTGGAGTGCTTGGGTATGGAAATTTTAATGATTTGTCGAGGACGTTCAAGACAAAAACTCTGGATGATTTAATGAATGGTAAAACGGTGAAAGTCTGGCCGCTTGAAGCAACTATAGACGGAAAAAGATGGCGGTTTGCGTTGGGATATATCACAATTGGGCTATTTGCTGAAGCGACGGCGGTGTTTGGTGACGAAAAAACTCGAAAAAAACTGCGTAGTGGACGGAAGACACCAGTTTTTTCATGGAAGGTGTTGGCAAAATGGTATTTTCGTAATCGAAAAAAGCGCGAATTTTTGCCGCCAGTAAAACTGAACGGAAGAAGTCTCGCAAAAAATACAACAGACTATGTGGCGTTGAATGGGAAATCGATGGCGGGAGTAATGAGGGGAAGAAACTGGTTTTTGAAGCCACGGGTTTTTCAGAGCGAGACGGCGGGTTTAAGAAAATTTAGTAAATTAATGACACTGATGCTAAAAAGTATGATTTATAAAGTGCCAGGGAAGAAAACAGAGGGAGATATCTTGGAGTTTAAAGACCCAGCGGAGATAATGATTCAAGCGGAGGGGGAATATACGCGGTTTGCAGGAGTGAAGCAAATTGAAATTAAGAAAGCGGAAAGATGTCTGAACGTGGTGATGAATTAGTAAAAATTGTGGAGTATATGCGGGCGCATTGGCCGAGTGGGGTAAAGAGCGAGTGGCAGGTAAAAATTGAAGAATATCCGTTGACTGCGAAGCGGGTATTGGCGGAATGGACAGTAGGCAGGAGTGCCGGAGGAGAATTTGTGCGGATTGCAGGGTTATCAGGATCGGGAAAAACCTCACAATTGTTGCCAGCAGTGGAAGCATATTTTGAGAAAAAACAAAAACAGCCGATTTTGGTGGCGGCGCGGAAATTTGTTGAATATCATCCATATTTTGAAGAGATTAAAGCGGAATATGGCGAGGCAAATCTACGTAAAATGACGGATGAATTTGCGACGATTATGCTGTTTTTAACGCTGAAAGAGTTAATTCAGCGACGATTTGACTTGATTTTAGATGTGACACTATTGGATCCAGCGATGGAGCAGATTTTGATAGAGATGCTTAAAAGTCAAAAATATGAAGCTTGGATGACGATGATTGCGGTATCGCCAGAGGTGACGCAAAAATTTTTGGGGGAGAGAGCGTGGCGACACACAAAAGAAACGGAGCAGGAATTTATTCGGGCAACAGAATTGGCGTTGGAATTTTATGCAAAGAATTGGGGTGAGATGCGGATGGTAATGTGGAATGTTTGGCAGGAAGAACCAGTTTTTGATGGAAGAGTTCAAGACTGCATGGGTGTGTGGCAAGAAAATTCTGCGGTGACGGAAATGCCGGAATACGATAAAGAAATCTTGAAAGTGGCGAAAATAAATTATTTAGCAAAATTATAGCTCTGGTAGGGTGATTTCGGGGAAGTGACTGCGAATATGGTCGGCGTAACCAGCATCGATGCGCTGCCAGATATATTTCATTTCGTTAATTTGTTGTTTATCTTTAAATTCGTTGAGGAGCACGGTCTCGAATTCGCTGGGGACGGGACGAGAAAGGATGCGCGAAACGTCCATATTAGGATTGCCAGTGCCAGCAAAACAAAAATCAATAAAACCGATGACGCGATCTTGATCGTCGAGCAGGACATTACCAAGATTGAGATCGCCATGAACGAGCTTGGGTTGCTCGGTAGAGAGAATGTAATGATGGTCGTCGGTGAGATGTTTTTTATAATGACGATCATCAAGCTCTTTTAAGAATTTGGAGAGAGGGTATTTGACAGCTTTTGAGGTATTTTTAAGGTCGATACTAGAGAGTTCTTTAATGAATTTGGCGATGTCGTAGGCGGAAGCAGCGATGGCGGAGTGGGAAAGGTGATAAATGCGATCACCTAGAGTATAGCCTTCAATTTTTTTATGGACAGAGAAGGGGCGATGATCACGATCATAGTGGAGTTGCATTTGAGGGGTGTAAAAACTGGTTTTACCTTCGATAAAATTACAAACTTTGGCGTCTTTGACAATCATTTTGGACCAAAATGGATTGCGGGGGAAGCGGAAAAAGTAGTTGCCGCCGGTAGTACTAGCCTCAATAACGATATTAGTCCAACCAGTAATGATGTGTTTGGTGTTCTCGACTTTGGTGTCTTTGAGGGTTTCAGCAATAATTTGGTCGAGGGGGTCTTTAGTAGTAAAAAATACTGACATAATAGAGAATTATACCATGAGAAGGGCGGGGGCGTCTATGTTATACTGAAACTATGAAAGACGAAAAAATTATAGCAGTAGTGGGGATGAGCGGAAGTGGAAAATCAGAGGTGGTGGATTACTTGGCAGAAAAAGGTTTTCCGAGAGTATATTTTGGCGGAATGGTTTTAAAAGAGATGGAGCGACGGGGAATTGAGATTACGCCGGAGAACGAGAAAGATTTTCGGGAGAAAATTCGGGCAGAAGAAGGGGATGATTGGGTGGTGCGGCAAGCAATACAGAATATTTACTCTTTGTTAGAGGCGGGGCAGAGAAATATTGTGCTGGATGGGGTATATTCTTGGACAGAATATACGATTTTGAAGCGTGAATTTCCGGCAAAAGTGATATTTGTTGCAGTGGTGGTGCCGAAAAAGACGAGGTTTAAGCGAGTGGCAGCGAGAGCGAACCGACCATTTACAACAGAGGAAATTCAAGAGAGAGATCGTAGTGAAATTGAGAATTTAGAAAAAGGCGGCCCGATTGCGGCAGCGGATTATTATATTTTGAATGATGGTGATATGAAAGATTTACGAGAAAAGGTGGATGCGGTATTGGACGCGATAGAGAAATGAAAAGATTAGTAATTATTGATGGAAAATCGGTATTTTATCGGGGGTATTATGCGATGGGGGCATTGGCGTTGGCAGACGGCACACCGACGGGAGGGGTGTATGGTTTTGCAGCGATTGCGATGGAAATTGTGAAGAGATTGAAGCCAACGCAAGTGGTGGTGGCTTGGGACAAGGCGAAAACTTCGATTCGGAAGCGACAGAAAATTTTTGCAGAATACAAGGCAGGAAGGGTGAAACCGCCAGAAGATTTTTATGCACAAATACCGCTGCTAAGGGAGTTAATTGCTGATCTAGGTTGGGATTTTTTGGAGTGTGATGATTATGAGGCGGATGACATTATTGGAGCTTTGGCACTGCAGGCGGATGAGACATTAGGGGCGGATGGAAAATGTGAATATGAAACTTATATTATTTCTTCGGATCTTGATATGTTGCAGATTGTGGATGAAAACACGAAGATGTATCGCTTGGTGAAGGGGTTTTCGGAGGTTGAAGAGATGGATATTGCTGCGGTGGAGGAGAAATACGGTATTAAGCAGGCACAATTTTTGGATTTGAAGGCCTTGAAGGGCGATGCTTCGGATAATATTCCGGGTGTGCCAGGGGTAGGGGAGAAGACAGCGGTGAGGCTGCTCAATGAGTATGGTAGTTTGCAGGGGATTTATAAAAATATTGAAAAGATTTCAGGAAGTGTAAGGAAGAAGCTGGAAGCGGGAAAAGATAGTGCCTTGATGTCTTATAAATTAGCGCAGATTATGACGGATGCACCAGTGAAATTAACAGAGGTGCCAGAGTTTAAGTTAGATAAAAAGAGGGTTGCGGAGCGGCTGAAGGCGCTGGAATTTAAATCGCTGATTAAGAAGTTTGGGCTGAGTGATGTTCTTGATAGTGATGAGGTCGGGCAAAATGTGCCGAAAAATACTATCATAGAACGTCAAGCAGGCGAATTAATCATCGCATGGGATATAAAAAAGCTGATGCATGAAGACGAAGGTATTGCGAAGCGGATTTTGGCGGGTGAGAAATTTTGGGACTTAAAACAAGGAGCATTTTTGTTGAATCCACTTCAGCGTGAGACTGAACAAGGCGATGCAAATCAAGAAATTTTGCGTCAAAAAATGGAGTTTGAACAGAGGTCAGAGCTGTATAAATTATTTATTCAATTTGATTTACCATTAATTCCGATTTTGTATAAAATGGAAAAGAAGGGAATGTTGATTGATCGGGAATATTTTGCAAATTTGCGAGTGGAATATGAAGCGGAAGTGGCAAAAAGGGAACAAGAAATTTGGGATTTGGCAGGAGAGGAGTTTAATGTCAATTCGCCAGTGCAGTTGGCGGAAGTCTTGTATGAAAAATTGAAACTTCCGACGAAGGGCATTAAAAAGAAGACAAGAGGCTATTCAACTGGGGTGAAAGAATTAGAAAAATTGAAAAATCTACACCCGATAGTGCCAAAATTGATGGAATATCGAGAGGCGGCAAAATTACTTTCGACTTATATTGTGCCGATGCCAGAATTAGCAGATGAGGAAGGGCGAATTCACACGACATTTACGCAAGATGTGACGGCAACAGGGCGACTATCGAGCTTGAATCCGAATTTGCAGAATATACCGGTGAGAACAGAAGAAGGGCGACGGATTAGAAGGGGTTTTGTGGCGCCAAAGGGGAAGAAGTTGGTTTCGGCGGATTATTCGCAGTTTGAACTACGTTTGGCGGCGGTGTTATCTGGTGATGAAAAGCTGGTGGCAGACTTTAATTCTGGGGTGGATATTCACACGAAGACGGCGGCGGAAGCGTTTAATGTGCCGCTTGAAGAGGTAACACAAGAGCAGCGGCGCGCGGCGAAAGTGATCAATTTTGGCGTGCTGTATGGGATGAGCGCGAAGGGGTTAGCGGATGCGACAGGGATGAGTATTTTAGAAGCAAAGAAATTTATTGAACAGTATTTTGAACTAAGAGCGCCAATTAAACAAAATATTGCAAAGATTTTGCGACAAGCGCGTGAAAAAGGCTATGTGGAGACGTTTTTTGGTCGCAGACGACCAACGCCAGATGTGAGATCGGCGAACTTTTTGGTGCGATCAGCGGCAGAAAGGGCGGCGGCGAATATGCCAATTCAGGGAACAGAAGCGGATTTGATGAAACGAGCTATGATAAAAGTCGATAAAGTGTTGCCTCGAGGGGCGGAATTGATTTTACAGGTGCATGATTCGTTGTTGGTGGAGTGTGAAGCGGGGCAGGTGAAGGAAGTGGCGGAGATTTTGGAGAAGGAGATGGAAGGAGTGGCACCAGAATTGTCGGTGAAGTTGGCGGTGGATGTGACGGTGGGAGATAATTGGGGAGAAGTCTAGGGGTTTTCAAAAGGGAAGAGGTGGGGTAAAATAGATTCAGTATGTTCCACCGGAACTAACTGAAGGAGGTTTTAATGAAAAAAGAAAAACAGATAGAGATTTATAAGGGCGAAGCGGGTGAGGTAGTCTTTAATATTGATGTGGAGAGAGAAACTATTTTGGCGACGCAAGAGCAGATTGCTAAGTTATTTGGAGTGCAGAGAGCGGCGATTACTAAGCATCTAGGCAATATTTTTAACACTGGTGAATTGGAAGAAAAAGCAGTATGTTCCATTTTGGAACATACTGCCGCAGACGGGAAGAAGTACAAGACAAAACACTATAATCTTGATGCAATTATATCGGTGGGGTATCGAGTGAATTCACGTAAAGCGACGGACTTTCGTGTTTGGGCGACTAAAGTACTCAAGAGCTATGTGGTGGATGGGGTGGCGATAAACAGAAGGCGGCTGGGAGAGTTGGATGCCAAAAAGCTACGAGAAATTGAGGGGGCGCTGTCGATTGTAAAGAGATTGGTGGCGTCAAGTGAGTTGAGCGAAACGGAGTTGAAGGGAGTTTTAGAGGTAATTTCGAAATACAGCCCGAGTTTTAAGGTGCTGAAGGAGTATGATGAGGGGTATATTTCGTTTAAAGACCAGAAAAAAACACCAAAAAAGTTGGAAAAAGAGGAATGTTTGAAGATTATTGCTGAGTTGAGACGGAGCGTCAAGGGAGATGAGCGCTTTGGAAAGCTTAAAAATGAGGCGTTTTGGTTGGAGCTGGAAATAGGAGCAGGTGTGTCGGTGGTGGAGAAGGCGGCAGAGCTATTGTATTCAATTGTAAAAAATCGGCCGTTTTATGATGGTAATAAACAGATAGCGGCGTTGTTATTTGTGGTGTTTTTAACGATTAATAATTATCATTTGGCGGAGAATGGTGAAACTAAAATTTCGGATCGAGCATTAACGGCGCTGACGCTTTTGATTGCCGAAAGTGATCCGAAAGAAAAAGAGGTGATTGTGTCGCTGATTTGCAAACTTTTAGAAGGGTAGTGTGATAGGATAATAGAGAGATGCCGGAGTTACCAGAAGTTGAAACGATAAAGCGGGGGCTTGAGAAGTTGATTTTGCATAAAAAAATTGTTCGAGCAGAGGTTAGGGAAGCAAAAAGTTTAATTCTTGGACTGGAGGGGAAATCTCTGAAGCTTGACGATTTAATTTCTGGGGCGGCGGTAAGTAGATTGAGGCGATTTGGGAAGGCGTTGATTTTTGATCTTGATAATGGATTGTCACTAATGATTCATCTGCGGATGACAGGGCAGCTGGTCTTTGATTTATCTGATTCGGTGCCGGGTTCCTCGCGCCCGTCTTTACGGGGCTCGGACCCTAATTCTCGCCAGCAGGCTCCGAAATGCCCCGAATCAGAAAATCAAAGACTGTTTGCTGGAGGGCATCCGACAGATGATTTTATTAGCAAGATGCCGAGTAAGCATACGAGAGTGATTTTTGAGTTTGAAAATGGGACGCTATATTTTAACGATCAGAGAAAATTTGGTTTTGTGAAAGTGATTAAAACAGCGGAGGTCGAAGAGGAAAGTTTTGTGAAGCGACTAGCAAAAGAGCCGTGGGAGATGAGCGAGGAGGAGTTTTACGAAAAATTACAGCGACGAAAAAACTCGACAATCAAGGCGGTGATTTTGGATCAATCGGTGATTGCAGGACTGGGGAACATTTATGCGGACGAGGCGCTGTTTTTTGCAGGGGTATTGCCGACTCGACGAGCGGGAAAGGTGTCTCGAAAAGAGGCGGGGCAGATTCTGGTTGGTGCAAGAAAAGTGATGGATGAATCGATAAAGTCAGGCGGTTCAACGATGGCGACGTATGTGAAGGCGGACGGAACAAGAGGGGATTATTTAGAAAAATTTGCCAAGGTGTTTCGGCGGGAAGGTCAGCCTTGCCCGAAATGCGGCACGAAAATTGAAAAAATTCGGGTGGCAGGACGCGGAACGCATATTTGTAGGAGGTGCCAGAAATGAAAGTTTTTTATGGTGACAATCGGGTGGCGGCGCAGAAAGCGATTAAACAGGTTTTGGGGGATGGTTACGAGGTGATTGACGGATCGGAGATTAAAAGTGGGGATCTGCCCAGTATTTTTTTGGGCGGAACATTGTTTGCAGAAAAAAGGGCGATTTTACTGCGTGATGTGGGTGAAAATAAGGAAATTTGCGACAAAATTGCGGATTTTTTGGAAACACCGCACAGGGTGATAATTTTTGAGACAAAACTAGATAAGCGGTCGAATTTTTACAAGATACTCAAAGACAAAGTGGAGTTTCGGGAGTTTAAGTTACAGGCGCCGATGGATGCGAAATTGGTTTTTTCGGTATTTGAAACGGCGTTGGTGGATGGCAAAAAGGCGGTTCTAATGGTGGAAAAAATAGAAAATACGCAAGACCCCTATATGTTTTTTGGTTTGATGGTCAGCCAGGCGTTAAAACGGTTTGAAGAGAGGGGTGGAGCAAAAGAAAAGAGAGTCCTAAAGGAACTCTCTAAGCTTGATATGCAGATGAAATCTACTACTTTTCAGCCTTGGCTTTTGGTGAAGGCTTTTTTGCTGCGGGTTTCGCAGTTGTAGATTTTTTAGCAACGGGTTTTTTGGCTGCAGGTTTTGCGGGGGCTTTTATAGGGGTTTTGGTAGCGGGTTTGGTGGTGGTTTTTGCAACAGGTTTAGCGGCGGGTTTGGCAACTTTTTTCGCAACAGGTTTGACACCGGCAGCTTTGGCAATTTTGGCTAAATTAGCCTTGCGGCGAGAAGCGGTATTTTTCTTCAACAAGCCTTTTTTGGCGGCTTTATCATATTCGGATTGAGCTTTAGCTAGATTTTTTTGGGAAGGAGAAGCTTTAAAAAGCTTCAAAGCAGCCTTAATGGATTTTTTGATTTGTTCGTTTTTGCGATTGCGTTTAATAGTTTGACGCGCAGCCTTTTTGGCGGATTTAATAATCGGCATTAGTTTTCCTATAGTTAATTAATAAATAAGTTTGGACGAATTATACAGTATTTTGCAAAAAAAGTAAAGAAAATGGGAAAAAGGGTTGATTTTTTAAAATGGTTGTGTTAATATTGGGGTGTAAAAAGTCAAAAAAACAAAAATGGCAGAACAAAAAACTCCGGTTTCAGAGAAAATAACTTCGCAAATTCAGAAGGCGAACAATATTTTGGTGGCGCTGACTAGCGACCCATCAGTTGATGAAATTTCGGCGGCGATTGGTTTGACGCTGTTTTTGGATAGTATGGGGAAACACCCGACGGCAATTTATTCGGGAAAAACACCGAACGCATTGGAATTTTTGCAACCAGAGAAGACTTTTGAGAAGAATACGAACAGCCTACAAGATTTTATTGTGGCGCTAAGTAAAGATAAGGCAGATCACCTGCGATATAACTTAGATGGTGATTATGTAAAAATCTATATCACGCCGTATCGTACGACGATTTCGGAAGAAGATTTGGAATTTTCACATGGTGATTATAATGTGGATTTGGTGTTGGCGCTCAATGTGATGGCGGCAACAGATTTGGATGGCGCTTTGAAAGAGCACGGCCGCATTATGCATGATGCAACGATTATTAATATTACGACGAATCCACCAGGAAAGTTTGGGGAAATTGAGTGGAGTAGTGTATCGACGAGCTCAGTATCAGAGATGGTAACAAATTTGGTTTATACTTTGGACGAAAAGGGAACGATTGAAAAAGAAACGGCAACGGCGTTGCTCACAGGTGTTGTGGCGGCGACGAATCGTTTTTCAAATGAGCGCACAACTTCGGAAACGATGGTGCTGGCGGCAAAACTGATGGAATCGGGGGCGGATCAACAGCTGATTTCGGCGAACTTGACTAGTGATGTGTCAGTAAAAACGTTAAGTAATGCAACAGACGAAGTACAAACGAGAGAAGAAATCGAAGCAGCAGCGGCACCAAAAGAAGAAATCGTTGAAAAGCAAGAGGCGGAAGTGGTCGAGAGACAAACAGGAATGTTGGATATTCCGAGAGCTGAACCAGAACCAGAGCCAGTGACATCAGTGATGGGATCGATGGCAGAGCAGCCAGCGGCGCCAGAAGTGACAATGCCGGTGGTGGAGGAGGGGCCAAAAGATTATGGCAAGATGATTGAAGAGGCTTTGGCTGAACCTTTGCCGAGTGAAACGGTAGCACAACCGATGGGAATGCCAGCGGCAACGGATGGACAACCAATGGAAAATCCAGCGATGGCAATGGCGCCACCAGTGACGGCGGGACCAGAAATGAATAATATCCCAGATATGGGATATGGACAGATGCCAGAAGTGGGGCCAGGTGGTATTGCTCAACCAGCAGCAATGGGGGACGGTTCGTATTTGGTGGATACCCCGAGAACAGTAGTTGAACCAATGAGTAGTGGCACAGCAAATTTGCCGATGCCAGATGAGGCGATTTTGCCTCCACCACCAGCACCACCAGTGGATTTTGGCGCAGTGGAGCCAGTAGCACCAGCAGCGCCCCAGATGGGGAGTATGCCAGTTTTGCCACAAGTACAGGTAGAGCAACCAGTAGCGGCACAGCCAGAGACGGTAGCTGCGCAACCAGCAGTAACTGATCCGAATGCGTTTCAGATACCTGGAATGTAGAGATTTGATATAATTTGAGCATGAATGAGGAAGATGGGATTTTGTTGATTGATAAACCGGCGGGCATGACCTCGTTTGGGGTAGTGGCGCGGGTGCGAAGAGTGTTGTCAGAAAAAGCCGGAAAAAAGGTGAAAGTGGGACATACGGGGACGCTAGATCCGTTTGCGACGGGGCTTTTGATACTTTTGACCGGAAAGGGAACAAAACGGTCGGGGGAGTTTTTGAAGTTAGACAAAAAATATGAGGCGACGATTAGGTTGGGGGCGGTATCGACGACGGGAGATCCAGAGGGGGAAATTAAAAAAATAGAAGATATTGGAGACGCTGGTTTGTTTTCGTCGGTCGCGGACACTCCAATATCTTCTACTGTTTTAAACCAACACTTAAAAGAGCGATTTCTGGGGGAGATTGAGCAGAAAGTGCCGAGATATTCGGCGGTGAAAATTAAGGGAGAACGAGCATATAAGTTGGCACGAAAAGGGGTGGAAGTAGAAATGCCGACAAGAAAAGTGCAGATTTTTGATCTTGAAGTAGTGGATTTTGAGTGGCCGAATCTGAAAATTGCTTGTCATGTGTCGAGCGGGACATATATTCGGACGCTGGGGGAAGATATTGGTGAGTTTCTGGGGGTGGGAGGGTATTTGACGAGTTTGCGACGAACGGCAGTGGGGAAATGTCAGGTAAAAGATGCGATAAAATTAGAAGATTTTATGAGTAAATGGGGTTGAACAGGGAGCAAAAATATGGTAGAATGGAGCGCATGATAACAAAAGAGAATAAGGACAAAGCTATTGCCAAGGTTGCTCGCAATAAGAACGACGTTGGTTCTCCTGAAGTTCAAGTTTCGATTTTGACGGCGCGCATCAAAGAGGTGACGGAGCATGTCAAAAACAACAAACATGACTTTATGGCTAAAAGAGGTTTAATGCAGATGGTGGGGAAGCGCAAAAAATTGCTGAAATATCTCGAGAAAACCGATTTTGAGCTGTATAAGAAGACTGTGGCAAAGCTAGGCCTACGTAAATAGTAAAAAAGCCGCCTCCGGGCGGTTTTTTGATGGGAAATAGTTAAAAAAGGTCGGGCCCCTCCGGGAGGGGCCCTTTTAGAGAGGAGAACATTATAAAAAGCTCTAGCTAACTTATTAAACGACAGACTTTTCTAGTTGTTCGAATTCAAGTCCGTCAAGATATTTTGTGATCATATCTGCACACATGGTAGACATGATCCCGCAATATTTTTCTATGACCTTTTCCAGGTCGCTGTATTTTGGCGAGACGTGCTTCTCACCAGTATTACTGAAAATAAATATAATTTCAGTAATTTGGCTGTTGCCAGCTGTAGTGGGGCGGCGAATGTAGTATGCTACAGTGACGCCCATGGTTTTTTGCAGGGTCTTTTTGGCCTGATGACAGATCCTAATTAAGGGATCGGGGGAATCAGGCTTGCCGTTCTTTTTGAGTGGTGGGACTTGATCGATAGGAACAACTCCATCGATAATTAATTTTTCGGATGAAGCATAGGTTATCCTCATGCCTCATCACCTCCTTCTAAAAATAAAATTACATGGCGTGCAAAGGTATGCAAAAAGCCACCTCTTCATTATAGCACACTTTGATGAAAAAAGCAAGAAGTGATATAATGGTGGCAGAAAATTAATAAATGGGAAGACGACAGATACCTGATTGGGGCAGATATCTGATGTTTTCCCGAAAGAAAGGTTTTTTATGGAAATTATCAACCCAAACGGGAAAAAGACAACTGCGGTGAAGGCTGACATCTGTGGGCGTGAGCTGAGCTTAGAGATTAATCGGGTCGGATTTCGTTCAACATCGAGCGTGTTGGTGCGTTATGGCGATACGGTAGTGCTAGGCTCGGTGGTGGTGGGGACAAAACCAGTGGTGCAGGACTTTTTCCCTCTATCGATTGATTATGAGGAAAAATTTTATGCGGCGGGTAAAATTTCTGGTTCAAAGTTTATTAAGAGAGAGGGGAAGCCAAGTGATGATGCGGTTTTGATTGGGCGACTGATTGATCGTCCGATTCGTCCGCTGTTTCCGAAGGGTTATCGTCAAGAGGTGCAAGTAGTGACAACGGTGCTATCGATGGATCCAGATTTTCGTCCAGATATGGTGGCAATGATCGCGGCGTCGAGTGCGCTGATGAATGCGGGTGTGCCGTTTGATGGGCCGGTCGCGGGGTTGCGTATCGGCGTGATTGACGGCGAATTTAAGGCCTTTTTGACCCCTGAAGAAAGAGAAAAATCAGCACTGGATTTGGTGGTGGCATGTAAAGATGGCAAGGTGATGATGGTGGAAGCAGGGGCGGACGAAGTGCCAGAGGCGACGATTATTGAAGCGATGCGTTGGGCGGTGAAAAATGTGCAACCAGCCTTGGATTTGCAGAGAGAATTGGCAAAATTAGTGGGGGCGGAAGAACAAGAATATGAATTAGTGCTGCCAGATGAAGAGATTCAGCAAAAAGTGGATGATTGGACAGGAGGAAAGTTTAGCGACAGGGTGCGAGGCAATGTGATGCAGCGTGCGCAGGTGCTGGATGAGATTAAGTATGAAATGCACGATCAATTTGCGCTGGAGTTAGGACAAGGGGAGACAGACAACGAAAAAGTGGCGTGGTATGACGATAATTTGCGTGATAAATATAATCAGGCGTTTGAGTTGGCGGTGCATCATGAGGTGAGGCGGGGCATTGTGAAAGATGGCGTGAGGCCAGACGGCAGGAAATTAACAGAGGTGAGAGAGTTGTCTTCTCAGGTGGGGATTTTGCCAAGAACGCACGGATCGTCATTATTTACGCGTGGTGTGACGCAGGCAATGAATATCGTGACGTTGGCGCCGTTGTCATTTGGGCAAGTGGTGGATACGATGGAAAAAACCGACGAAGTGCGTCGATATATGCATCATTATAATGCGCCGTCTTATACGGTGGGGGAATGTGGTCGGATGGGGGCGCCGGGACGTAGGGAAGTGGGGCATGGTTATTTGGCGGAACGAGCTTTGTTGCCGATGCTACCTAAGGAAGAGGATTTTCCTTATGCGATTCGTTCAGTGACAGAGATTATGTCGCAAAATGGTTCAACTTCGATGGCGGCAACTTGTGCTTCGTGTTTGGCCTTGATGGATGCAGGTGTGCCGTTGAAGCGACCAGTGTCGGGTGTAGCAATGGGATTGATGATTGATGTGCCAAAAGGTTCGGAAATTACCGCAAATGACGTGGATAAGGCTTATATACTGACTGACTTGATGGATGCGGAAGATTTTGCCGGCGATATGGACTTCAAGGTGACGGGAACGACTGAAGGGATTACGGCGTTACAAATGGATATGAAGGTGCATGGGTTGCCGGTAGAGATTTTGGAAAAAGCAATTGCGCAGTCGCACGATGGCAGAATGCACATTTTGAAGCATATGATTGAAGTGTTGCCAGAGTCAAAGAAAGAATTGTCGAAATATGCTCCGAGAATTGAAAAATTGATGGTGAATCCGGATAAAATTGGTGCAATTATTGGCAAAGGTGGGGAAATGATTAATAAAATTACCACCGAAACGGGCGCGACGATCGATATTGAGGATTCTGGTTTAGTGACGGTGGCGTCGAGTGATTTGGAAAAGATTGAGAAAGCTTTGAATTGGATTAAGTCGCTAGTGGAAGAGCCAGAGGTGGGGAAGATTTATACGGGAACGGTGGTGACGATTAAAGATTTTGGGGCGTTTGTGAATATTTTGCCGGGAATTGATGGAATGTTACACATTTCGCAGATTTCGGACAAGCGACTCTCGAGTGTGGATGAGGTTTTGAAGGTGGGTCAAGAGGTAAAGGTGCGGTTGGCGGCGATTGATGATAAGGGTAGGTTGTCATTGACAATGCGTGGTGTAGAATAGACGTTTTTATTGACGATATGGTATAATAAAACGGATATGGTAAAGAAAAAAGGCAAGAGAAAAAGTAGTAAAGAAGCGCCGA
The DNA here is from genome assembly GCA_964345645.1 of uncultured Candidatus Saccharibacteria bacterium. Classification (GTDB taxonomy): domain Bacteria; phylum Patescibacteriota; class Saccharimonadia; order Saccharimonadales; family Saccharimonadaceae; genus Nanosyncoccus. Next base: position 41,591 of record CAYFRK010000001.1, on the reverse strand, counting down.
AGACGCATGAGCTGCCAGGAGGATTTTGGCGACAAGTTGTGGCTTTCTTAATGATTGTGATGGCGGTGATTTTGGTGATGACGTGGTTTGGCGAAGGGGGAAATTTGCTGAATATAATTCATGAGGGGCTGTATGTAGCGATTGGTTATGCGGAATATTTTGTGCCGATTTTGTTAGTTTATCTTGCGATTAAGATTTTTCGTAGTGAAGACAATAAACTACCGACAGCGATGTGGGTGGCGGGGATTTTAATGATTTTGTGGGTGGCGGGGGTGGCGGGGATTCCGACGATACGTAATACCGACCAACGAACCGGTGGTTTGTTGGGAATGGGGCTGAATTCAGTGGTGATTCAAATTTTGGATCAGGGTGTGGCAGTGTTTATTTATGTGGTGTTAATTTTTATTACCGCAATTTTTATGTTGCAAAAAAGTCCATTATCGGTGTTTAGGGCGCTGAAGAATATTTTTAGGACGTCGCGTAAAAAGGAAGATGAGGCGAACGCTAGGGTGGCAAGAGCGGCAGAGGGCAAGGGAGCAAAAGAGATGGATATCCAGGTAAATCCAGGGGTGGCGGTGGCGAGCTCTGGGAAAACCAAGGCGGTGACTCCACCGAAACCAGTAGCAGCTGAGTCAGAAAAGGCTTTAGTATCAGTGAGTGATCCAGATTGGAAAATGCCAACAACGGATCTTTTGGACAAGAAACAATCTTCAGCAGATGCCGGAAATATTCAACAAAATGCCTATATTATTCAGTCGACTTTGAAAGAATTTGGGATTGATGTGGAGATGGAGGGGGCGAATATTGGACCGAGGGTGACACAGTATACGATGAAGCCGCCGGCAGGGGTGAGTATGTCGAAGATTTCGGCGAGGGACAGAGAATTGGCACTAAATTTGGCGATGGATAAGATTAGGATTGAGGCACCGATTCCGAAAACAAGGCTGGTGGGCGTGGAAGTGCCAAACGAGAAGTCGGCAGAGGTGCGCTTGAGAGGGATACTAGAGAGTGACGAATGGAAAGAGGCGACAGGACCGCTGACATTCGCAGTGGGGAAAGATATTTCTGGTAAGTCGGTGGTGGCGGACTTGGCGAAGATGCCGCACCTTTTGATTGCAGGGTCTACGGGTTCTGGTAAGTCGGTAATGATGAATTCGTTGATTTCATCGCTTTTATATCGCAATGCGCCAAGTGATTTGAAATTGATTATTGTGGATCCAAAGCAAGTGGAGATGGTACAGTATGATGATGTTCCGCATCTTTTGACACCGATTATTACATCGGTGGAAAAGGCGTTGTCGGCAATGAAATGGGCAGTGAACGAGATGGAGAGGCGCTATTCACTGATGGCAGAGGAAAAAGTGAAAAATATTGCGGATTATAACGAAAAGATGGCGCAGGGTGGAACGGTGACGATGAAAGATGAGGGTGGTAACGAGCAGGAGCACGATGGCGGTAAAATGCCCTATATTGTGATTGTGGTGGATGAGATGGCGGATTTGATGATGATGGCAGGGAAGGACCTTGAAATGTTGGTGGTGCGCGTGGCGCAGAAGGGTCGCGCAGCGGGCGTGCATCTGGTGCTGGCAACACAGAGGCCAGAGGTAAAGGTGATTACAGGGTTGATTAAGGCGAATATTCCAGGGCGAATTGCATTTGCGGTGGGAAGCCAAATTGATTCAAGGATTATGTTGGATCAAGGTGGGGCAGAGAAGCTGCTGGGGCGGGGCGATATGTTGTTGTTGACGACGGAGATGATGGGTAAGGCACAAAGGATCCAGGGGGCTTTGGCGAGCGATAAAGATGTGAATAGTTTGACGGACTTTTTATGCAAACAAAGGGCGCCTGAATATAATGATGATGTGATTGCTCAGCCTGTGCAGATTAAGGGGTTGGGTCCAACAGATGGTGGTTCGATTGGCGATTTGGGGCGTAAATATGATCCAAATGATCCGTTAGTGCGTAAAGCGGTGGAAATTTCACTGAAAAATGGTAAGTTTTCGACGGCGAGTCTGCAAACTTGGTTGGGGAAAGGGCACGGGTTTGTGTCGGGACTAGCAATTTGGTTTGAAGAATTAGGGGTGATTGGGCCATCAAATGGCAATAAGCCACGCGACGTGTTGATTTCTTCGATGGAAGAATTTGACGAGCTAGTGAATCTATAATTGACGAAAAATCTGGGGTGTGATAAAATATTTATACAATATTAACTCAGCAAGCGAGGAAGTGCTGCGCTTGCTTTAACCAAAGGAGTGTAATGAAAAATTACGAACTTTCTGTTCTATTTCATCCCGATCTTGAGATGAATTTAGAACCAGCCACAACCAAAATTAAAGATTTGATTGAGGCGAATGGGGGAAAAATTACTAAAGAGGAAAACGACGGCAAAAAAAGGCTGGCTTATGCAATCAATAAGCAAGATTTTGCAGTTTATTATTACTATGAACTGGAGTTGCCGGCGGAGGCGCCAAACAAAATTTCTAATGTACTAAACATTACAGATGAAGTTTTGCGTTATCTTTTGGTAACGGTGGATGAGCGTAAGGCAAAAATGGAAGCCGAACGCCAAGAAGAATCAGATAAAGAAGAAACCAACGAGGAGGAATAAAATATGCGTGGTTTTAGCAAAGCAATTATTACAGGAAATTTAACTCGCGATCCAGAATTGCGCACAACGCCAAATGGGGCAAGTGTGTGTAGTTTTTCGGTGGCGGTGAATCGAGTTTATAAGGACTCGAGCGGTACTCAGCAAGAAGACGTGTCGTTTATCGACTGTTCAGCTTGGGGTAAATTGGGTGAGATGATCTCGCAATATGCTAAAAAAGGTTCTGGCGTGCTAGTGTCTGGTCGTTTGGATCAAAGAAGCTGGGAAGATAAAACTTCTGGCGCAAAGCGTTCGCGTGTAGAAATTGTGGTGGAAGATTTTAATTTCCTGGGTAGTGCTGGTGGTGATCGTGATGGTGGTAAGGCTGGATCGAGCGCCGCAAGCAAAAATGCCGAAGATGATATAGTGCCAGAGGATATTCCAGAAGAAGAAATTGATTTATCGGAGATCCCATTCTAATAAAAACTAAAGGAGAGCTATGAAAAAATTTAAAAGTGATGTAAATCTATATTTTGATTATCGAGATGTTAAGACTTTGCAGCGTTTTTTGGACGTCTATGGTCGCATTGAGCCGATCGCTAAGACTGGTTTGTCAGCAAAACAACAGAGACAGTTGGCGGTAGCGGTGAAACGAGCACGACATTTAGCACTTTTGCCATTTGTGGCTGAGAATTAAAGGAGGGGCGATGTACGGACCAACGGATCTGAAGAAAAACGTGTTGATTACTCTGGATGGGCAACCCTACAAAGTGATGGAATATTCGCAGAAGGTGATGGGGCGTGGGGGCTCAATTGTGAATGTGAAGGTAAAAAATTTGATCACGGGAGCGTTACTGCCAAAAACCTTTAAGGGGCAAGAGAAAATTGAGCCAGCAGAGGTAGTGACTAAGAAAGTGCAGTATCTATACCATGACGATGAAAAATTCTATTTTATGAATCCGGAAAATTTTGAGCAGTATGAGCTGACGGCGGATTTGGTGGGGGAAGCTAAGGATTTGATGCGCGATGGTGATGAACTGGAAATTCAGTTTTATAATGGCACGGCCATTAACTTGGTGCTGCCTAAAAATCTGTGGCTGGAAGTGACTTATACAGAGACAGCGGTCAAGGGAGACACCTCGTCTTCGGTGATGAAAGATGCGACGCTTGAAACGGGCTTGGTGATTAAGGTGCCGGCATTTATTAAGACGGGCGATGTAGTTTCGGTGGATACGGAAACTTATGCATACCGAGAACGCCAAAAATAAATTGATTTCGCGGGCAGAAGCAAAATTAGCTTCAGCGGTGCGGGCGTTTGATTTTGATTTTCGAGGAAAAACAGTACTGGATATTGGTTCATCAACGGGGGGATTTACAAATTTGGCGCTGAAATTGGGTGCGAAGAAGGTGATTGCGGTAGAAAAGGGAACGAAACAGATGAAGGCGCCGCTGAGGTTTGATAAACGAGTGGAATTACACGAAAAAACGGATATTTTTGAGGTAACAAGGCAGGATTTGGGCGAGATTGATGTGATTTTGGCGGATGTGTCGTTTGTGAGCTTGACAAAAGTTCTCGCTTATGCTAAAATAGAGCTAGCACGTTTTGATACGGACTACTTGGTGATGCTAAAACCGCAGTTTGAGGCGCGAGCAGAACAGTTAAATAAAGGGGTGGTAAAAAATGAAAAAATGCGCCGAGAAATTATTAAAAACTTTGAACGGTGGCTGAAACAGAGCCGTTTTTTAATTAAAAATAAACGCGATAATAATTTGGCGGGGAAAAACGGGAACATAGAACGGTTTTATTGGCTAAAAACCTGTTGATTTTGTTTTCACTTATGGTTATAATAGACACATGAATCTATTACGTGGCGTGGGAGATTTCTTTGCTCTAGACATAGGGACAAACTCACTGAGAATTGTACAGCTATCGGGGGACACTAAACGCGGTTGGGCGTTGCAACGCTATGCTTATGTGCCGATAGATCCAAATTTGGCGCAGGATAGTAGCGAGTTGGGGCGACAAAAACTGGGACAAACGATTTTAAATGCGGTGGAGCAGGCGGGAATTCGCACAAAAAATGTGGCAGTGGGGATGCCAGCAGAAAAGACTTACACAGCGGTGATTGAAGTGCCGAATCAGAATGAAAAAGATTTAAAAAAGACGGTAGGTTATGAAATTGATAAATACATTCCGATGGCAGTAGATGAAGCAAAGGTGGACTATGCGTTGCTTGGTACAAGCCCGAATGACCCAGCAAAAGCAGAAGTATTGATTTCTTCGACTTCAATTGAATATGCAGAGCAATTAATGGAAATGATTGAGCAGACGGGATTAAACGTGATTGCGCAAGAGCCGGAGTCACTAGCAATGGCGCGAGCGTTGACGCCAGTGAATGCAATTAATGCACAGATGATTGTAGATTTGGGCAAAAAATCAACGGATATTGCAATAACTTTTCGTATGGCGCCGCGATTAATTCGTTCGCTGTCAGGAGGGATGTCGTCGTTGGTGAAGACGGTGGCATCGACCTTAAATGTAAAAGAAGAGCAGGCACGACAGTTTATTTTGAAGTTTGGTTTGGCGCAAGATAAGGTGGAAGGGCAGGTGTTTAGAGCGCTCGATACCGTGCTTGAAAATTTTGCGTCGGAATTATCAAAGTCGATACGCTTTTTCCAAACGAAGTATGTAAATGTGAAAGTGGGTGGGATTGTGTTGTCAGGATTTGCAGGCTCGATCCCATTTATTGCGGAATATATTGAGGCGAAAACAGGAGTACCAACCGTACAAGGGAATCCGTGGCAGTTGGTGCGGGTAAGCCCGGATCAGCAGAACGCATTAATGAGCGTTGCTAATGAGTTTGCGGTAGCAATTGGTTTAGCACAGAGGAGTAACGAGTAATGTTCGAGATAAATCTAGTCCCAGATGTTAAAAATCAAATGATAAAAACGCTGAAATTGCGGAATTTGATTTTGTTTATTTGTATTGTGGTAGTAGTAGGAGCAGGGGGGATAGTCTTATTCTTATTAACAATCAAGGGCGGACAGGATATCAGGATGGGGAATCAGGACGCATCTTTAACACAGATGTCTAAAACGCTTAATTCATATACAGATTTAGGAGAATTATTGACTTTGAGAAAGCAAATCAATAAGTTAGACGAGATTGGGCAAAAGAAGAAAGTTTTTTCGCGAGTTTTCAATATTATTGATGCGATGTTGCCAGTAAATGCCGACAAGATTACATTGTCGGAATTAAAAGTTGACTTAGCGCAAAATACTTTAAAAATTGAAGGGCAGGCGGATGCGGGGGAGGATAATATTGATTATCGCGTGCTGGAGGCATTTAAAAAATCGACGGAAGTAATGACATTTGATTATGGGCGGTTTGTAGATAAAAATGGTAATGAAATACCGACAAGATGTATTGAGGAGACCGATGCAGAAGGAAATAAGTACGAAGACAAGGACGGTCTATATGTGATGTGGAATAAGGGTAAAAAGGGATGTGATCCGTCAAAAAAGGAAGAAGATACTACTAAGCCAGAGCAAAAAGTTGACCAAGTAGATATAGAGGGGGATGAAAACGAGGAGGATCAGAATACGGTAGTAGAAGAGACTGAGTTGGTGAAGATTTGGCGTACCCCACAGTTTAAAAAGTGGAGCAAGGAAGGATATGTGGATGATAATGGAAAAATTAGTAAAATAGAGCATTTTGAGAGCGCTTGTTTAACATACGAAAAGGTAATAACAGATGGCGTCGGTGGTGGCACAAATTGGGTGGAGGAAAACCATTGCGAACTAACAAAGGGCGATCGAATTGTGATCGATAACGATTCGGAGAATGCAAGAGACGAGAGGGGAAATTTAGTACTAAAGTTTAAGGCAACAGTTTATTTAGACGAACGGGTATTATTGTTTGCTAATAAGCATGTGATGGCAATTGCGCCGTCTGGTAGGAGAAATATGACTGACTCTTATCTGCAAATTGAAGGGATGTTTGAGAAGGCGGCACAAGAGTGTGAAAATGATGATGCGGCCTGCATCCAAAATAAGGCAAATGCGGGAGAATAAAATGGCGAAAAGAGAATTTGCAATCGGAAAAAAACTAAAAATCAGTAAAGCGCATCAGAATATTTTACTGGCAGTGTTGGGGGCATCATTGATATTGGGTACAGCAATGGTGCTGTCGGTGTGGTTAATAAGATACATTGCGTTTAATAAAAAAGTAATTGCAGCAAAAGACGAAGCAATTATCAACTACAGTCAGGTTATTGAACAAACAGGAACTTGCGAAGCACCGATGGCAGGGAAGGGAAAAGTTTATAAAATAGATGAATTAAAAAAGTGCGACCCAAATAGCATAAATATTAACATTGTGCCAGACACATTAAGATATGATATTTTGGCAGAAATGGCAGGAAATACTGATTTGGAGTCGGTGGCGCGGACGAGCGTGTCGGTGTGTTATAAAGACGGTGAAAAAATGAGCCAAGAATATATCAACGAGATGTATCGTAATGCGAAAAATGCGGAAGAGCGAGATTATTGGATGAGCACGCTGAAGATTTGTTCGGCTTTGCGTGTAGTGCCAGATGCATTGCCGGCGGCACAAAACCCTATTGCTTTATTAGCGAGCTTGGATAAATTATTTAAAATTTCGGGTTGGGAGCCAGAAAAATTATTACCTGGTAAGGAAGGGAGTTTAACTGGGGTGGAAATTAAGGACTTGGGATCAATACCAGTTGAATTAGTACTAAAAACTAACCTTAATACAGTCGTAAAAGTATTAAATAATATTGAATTATCAGTAAGGGAATTTGCAATTTCAACAGCAACAGTGAAGTGGAATAGCCCAACTATATTGGAGTTTAATGCAAATGCGGCAGCATATTATGTTGATCAGACAACAGTAGAGGAGCAGACAAAGGAAGTGAAGGCAAAAGAAGTGAAAGGGCAGAAGAAATGAAACAATCAGATTTTATCTCAGTAGCAATGGTGGCAATAATTGGTACGATTGTCGCGTTTGTGGCTTGTAATGCGCTGTTGGGTGATCCAGATAAATTTACAACGTCTTTTAAGACGGTGGCGCCCGTGGAAGGACAATTAATAAAACCAAATCCAGAAATTTTTAATTACGATGCTATAAACCCAACAGTTGAGGTTTACGTTGGAACTTGTGAAGATGTGGACAGAGATGGAGTGTTGAGTAAAAAAGAAAAAGAGGCTTGTGGGGAAAAGGTAAATGGCGATGAAGAAGAGGAAGAAGACACTGATGATATAGAAGATAAGAGCGGCACGAACGAGGGAGACCAAAGCCAGCCAGAGGCAGAATAATGGCGCTTTTGACAAAAGAAACACAGGATAGAATAATCGCGCTGATTGTTGATCAGGGTTTAGCGGATGCATCAGCGGTAGAAATGGTGGTATCAGAGGCAACACAAAAGAACCAGCCGGTTTTAGCATCACTGGTGGCACAAAAAATTGTCACAAATGAGATTGTGGCTCATGCAACAGCAGTGGTTATGGGGGTGACATATGTGAATTTGCGACAAGTAAAGATGGATCAAGAAGATTTATTGTTGTTACCACAAGAAGTAGCTGAGAGAAACATGATGGTGTCGCTGGGCGAAAAAGACGGGCATTTGGTGGTGGCGATGCTTGATGTGTCGAATATTCAGTCGATAGATTATCTTTCGACACTGACGAACAAGTCAATTCGACCAGTAATGAGCTCGGAAGAGGGGATTAAGGCAGTCTTGGTACAATATAAGGCGGATTTTGCCAGCGTCAAGCAGGCGGTGAAGCAGACAAAGCAAGAGGAGGAACTGGAGCGACAGAGCACTGATGTTAAAACGATTACGCAAGACTCGCCGATTTCAAAGGCGTTGACGCAGATTTTGGACTATGCAGCAAAATCGAAGGCTTCGGATATTCATATTGAGCCACTAGAGGATTCACTGATTATTCGTTGTCGGGTGGACGGGGTACTGAGACAAATTATGGAGCTGCCGTCGAATATTCAGCCGGCATTGGTATCGAGAATTAAGATTTTGGCAAACCTGAAAATTGATGAGCATCGCACGCCACAAGACGGTCAGTTTACGGTGAAAGTGGGCGATCAAGAGATTGACCTACGTATTGCAACTTCGCCGGTGGTGTGGGGGGAGCAGGTGGTGATTCGTCTGCTTGATAAGTCGGGTGCGACGATGGATGTTGAAAAAATGGGCATGACGGGGCATGCGCTACGGATGGTGAATGAAGGGATTAGTAAGCCCAATGGGATGATTTTGACGTCGGGGCCGACAGGTTCGGGTAAAACTACGACACTGTATGCTTTGATCAAAAAAATTAAGTCAGATGAAATTAATATTGTGACGCTGGAAGACCCGGTGGAATATAAGATGGACGGCGTAAATCAGATTCAGGTGAACGTGGATGCGGGCTTGACGTTTGCGTCGGGGCTGAGGTCAATTTTGCGTCAAGACCCAGATGTAGTGATGGTGGGGGAGATTCGTGATTCAGAAACAGCAAGTTTGGCGGTGCAGGCGGCGCTGACGGGACACTTGGTGTTTTCAACTCTACATACTAATTCGGCAGCAGGGATTTTGCCGAGGCTGCTCGAGATGGGTGTGGAGCCGTTTTTGATTGCTTCGACGCTTAATACAGTGATTGGGCAGAGGCTGGTGCGTCGAGTGGCGGAAAAACGAGAAACGCATCAGTCTTCGGAAGTAGAAACCCAAGAGATTTTGTCGGTGGTGGGAGATATTTTGCCAAAAGAGCCGAAAGAAGTGGCGGTGGTGAGCGAAAATTTGGGATATGCTGGACTCCCGTTGGCGGGACAACGATCTTATACGCTGTCAAAAGGGATTGATACAAAGGAAACGCCAGGGGGTTATGCGGGCCGTACAGGGCTTTTTGAGGTAATTAGTGTAGATGAAGATATCCAAAAGTTAATCATAGCCCATGCGACGGCGGGAGAGATTATGAAAGTGGCAAAAATGAAGGGGACGATTACGATGAAACAAGACGGAATTTTGAAGGCCTTATCTGGAATTACGACGATCGAAGAAGTTAACAGAGTGGCGAGTGACTTGGCGTAATGATTGGTAAAATAAAATGGTTATGGTAAAATAAGAATATGGAAAATAGTGGGCAAACGGTAAAAATTGAAGTCTTGTTAGAGGAATGCGTAAAGCGCGACGCATCAGACTTGCATTTACAGGTGGGTCTTGCGCCGATTTTAAGGGTAGACGGAGCGTTGACTCCAATGACGAGCTTTCCAAAACTGACTAACAAGATGGTGGAAGAATGTGTTTTTGCCACTTTGGACGAGAATCAGCAAAAGATTTTGAATAAAGATAAAGAATTTGATTATTCGTTTGAATTTGGTGATTTGGCAAGATTTAGGGTGAATGCTTTTCATGAACGGGGCAATCTAGCGGCGGCTTTTCGGTTGATTCCAAGCAAAATTAGAGGAATAAATGAGTTGGGCATGCCGGCAGTGGTGGAATCTTTTGCAGATTTTCCGAGAGGTTTGGTGTTGGTGACGGGGCCGACGGGTTCGGGTAAATCAACGACTTTGGCGGCGATTGTAGATAAAATTAACCGAGAAAAATCACAACATATTATTACAATTGAGGATCCAATTGAGTTTACACACCGTTCGATTCGGTCGGTGGTAGCACAAAGGGAAGTGCATTATGATACCTATTCTTTTTCGATGGCGCTACGCTCGGTGCTGCGTGAAGATCCAGATGTGGTGTTGATTGGGGAGATGCGTGATCTCGAGACGATTTCAGCGGCAATTACGATTGCGGAAACGGGGCATTTGGTACTGACGACACTACACACTAATTCAGCGGCACAGTCGCTGGATCGGATTATTGATGTGTTTCCAGCACATCAACAGCCACAAGTGAGGTCACAGCTGGCAAATATCTTGCAGGCGATCTGTTCGCAACGTTTGATACCGGCGATTGGTGGGGGAAGAGTGGCGGCGGCGGAGATATTGATTGCGAATCAGGCGGTACGTTCGATGATTCGAGATGGCAAAACGCATCAAATAGATACAGCAATTCAAACAGGTGCAAATGTGGGAATGCAGACAATGGATCGTACGCTGGTGAAGATGGTGCAAGCAGGAACGATTACTTTAGACGAAGCGCGAAGTTATGCAGTGAATTTGCCAGAATTTGAAAGGCTGATGAGAGGTTAGGATGAAAAGATTTAATTATAAAGCGAAAAATATCAAGACTGGGGAGATGGTAAAGGGGGCGATCCAGGCTGAAAATGAGCGAATAGCGGGGAAGTTATTGCTGGAACAGGGGTATATGCCAGAGAAAATTGTTGACGAGGATAGAGATAGTATTTGGTCAAAATTGACTGGCAAGGTGAAAACCAAAGATCGAATTGTGTTTACACGGCAATTTGCGACTTTGATTGGAGCGGGACTGCCACTATCAAACAGCTTGCAGATTGTGCTGGAGCAGACAGCTTCCAAGCCGATGCGGGCGGTGGTAGAAGATTTGTTGGCAAGTGTGGAAGCAGGTAAACCTTTGAATGAGGCTTGTAAAAAACACCCAGAAGTCTTTAATAATGTGTATATAGCGTTGATTGCGGCAGGAGAGATGAGCGGGACGTTGGATGTGGCACTAGAGCGGTTGGCGACACAAGAGGAAAAAGACGAGGATATGATGTCAAAGATTCGGGGGGCAATGGTGTATCCGATTATTATTCTCTGTGTGATTATTGCGGTATTGGTGTTTATGATGGTGATGGTGGTGCCACAGGTAAAGAGTTTATATGTAGATATGGGAAAAGATTTGCCAGGATTGACGAAGTTTTTGGTGGCACTAACAGAGTTTTTTGCGAGCTTTTGGTGGTTGGTGGCGATTGTAGCGGGGTTAGCGATTTGGGGACTTTTGAATTTTCGTAAAACTACAACAGGGGAGAAGTTTTTTGCGAAAACCAAACTGAACGCCCCAATGTTTGGCAAGATGTTTCAAAGGCTGTATATGGTGCGATTTTCGAGGACAATGGAGATGTTACTGGCGACAGGGGTGTCAATGCTCGATGCGATGGGGATTTCGGGTAAAGCCACGAGTAATGTGGTGGTAGAGGAAGAGATTGCAAAGGCGTCAGAAAAAGTAAAATCAGGGAAGCCACTGAGTGAATCGTTGGAAGAAAGAGACTATATTTTGCCACTGGTGCCACAGATGTCGTCGATTGGAGAGGGGTCAGGGAAGATTGATGAGATGCTGGGAAAAGCGGGGTCGGTATATGAAAAAGAGCTGGATGAGTTGATTACGAATCTCTCAAAGATGGTGGAGCCGATTTTGATGGTGATAATGGCGGGGCTGATTGGGGTGGTGATTGGTGGGACGTTACTGCCGATCTATTCGTTGGTGGGCTCGGTGACATAGGTGAAAGTTGAGGTGTAATAAAAAATCTTCCCAGGAGGGAAGATTTTTTGAATTAATAAGCTTTAGCTATTATCACTACAATAGGTACCACTACCTTCTAGCTTATAAAGAATAGCATAACTTCTTGATCCAGTTGCTTTTGCAGCTTTTCCCTCACCAGCACATTTTCCGCCTGGCACATAATGGATGGTTTTTCCATCCCAATCTTCACTAGAAAGATCTATACCAACGGTTGGATTTTCACCAAAGGTTGTTACTGAAATTACATAATCATTTCCACTTGGGTCCACGAACTCACCGGCGTCCTGTTTAAGATAATTGTTCATAAAAGAGGTTGCCTCTGTTGAAAGGTCAGGTAGCTTATTGCTATTATTTGCTTGGTAGTTTTGAATGGCTGTCATAAAGCGAGCCATATCTTCCCTTCTTTGAGTATCTCTTTGGCTACGTTGCATAGAGGGGAGGGCTACGAAGACCATTAAGAAGATGAGACCAGCAATGGCGAGGACTAACACTACCTCAATGATGGTGAAACCACGCATGGTAGCCATTTTTTGATTTCGTTGTTTTTGCATTTAGTTCCTTTCTTTGTCGCTTGAAGGCGACATTATATTTATGCCTATTTTTATCATAAGCGATAATGGATTTTTTTGCAAGGGTTTGTGGGCAGAAAATGTGATATAGTTAAAGCATGAACGTAATGAATATACTGATTTTGGCGTTTTTATTCGTGATAGGCACGGTCGTGGGGTCGTTTACGTGTTGTCAGGCGTGGCGATGGCGTTATCGAATTGAGAAGAAAAAGAACCCGGGAAAGTGGTCGGCGTGCATGAGCTGTGGGTATCGGTTGAAGTGGTATGATAAAATTCCGGTGTTATCGTGGCTGATGCTGAGGGGAAAATGCCGCAAGTGCCACAAAAAGATTGGGGTGGCGGAGCTATTGATGGAAGTGGGGATGGGAGTGGCGTTTTTGTTGGCAGGGATTGCTTATGTGAAGCCGCTAATTGAAGAGATTATAAATACGGATAAGTTTGCTGGTGAGATGGGGCAGGTGGCGCTGACGCTGTTGTGTTTCCGGTTGGTGGTGATATTTGCGTTTTTGATTGTTCTGGGAGTGCTAGCGATTTATGATGCAAAATGGGGTGAGTTACCAGTAGCGCTATTGATTTTGGCAAATGTGTTTGGGGCGGGAATTTTGATCTTAGGGATGGCGAGTGAGTATGTTTTGAACACGAGTTATGATTATATGGGCAAACTTTGGAGTACAGGTTTGGGGGCACTAATTTTGGCAGGGGTGTGTTTTGCAATTTATAAGATTTCGCGAGAGCGTTTGATGGGGGCGGGGGACTGGGTGCTGGCGCTGGCGATTGCTTTGGCGCTGGGGGATTGGTGGCTGTCGCTCTGGGCAATGTTTTTAGCAAATTTGATGGGAGACGCGATTGCTCTGCCGACTTTGCTGAATTCGCGCAAAAGTGTGATTCATTTTGGCCCGTTTTTGGTGATTGCTTATATTGTCGTATTTGTGCTGGGAAATTCTTTACCGGTGCTGATTACGGTTGATTTTCTGTAAAATTTTAGCTGCTAGAATGGTATTTTTTATGTACATCTTTTAAGTGCTGATCGGTGATATGGGTGTAGATTTGGGTGGTGGAGATGTCGGAATGGCCGAGCAGACCTTGGACGGAGCGAATATCGGCGCCGTTCATTAAGAGGTCGGTGGCAAAAGAGTGACGGAGGGTGTGGGGGGTGACGTGTTTGGTGATACCAGCGAGACGGGCGTATTTTTTGATCATACGCTCAATGGAGCGCGCGGTGATACGGCGAAAATTGCCAGAGGTGTCGGGGGCTTGTTGATTGCGAGAGTGATTGAGAAAGAGAGCGGGCAGGGAATCATGGCGCATGGAGAGATAATCCTGGATGCGATCGGCGGCGACTTGGCTGATGAAAATGGGGCGATCTTTACTGCCTTTACCACGAATATTGAATTCGCGACGCTTGAGGTTGATGGAGTCGCGATTGAGATTGACGAGTTCGGAGACGCGCAGACCGCTGGAAAAAAGTAGTTCAATAATGGCGCGGTCACGAGCACCGGTGATGGTGTCTTCGGGAATCGTGTCGAGCAGGTTTTCAATTTCGTCAAAATGGAGAAAAGTAACTTGTTTGCGGGTGGCTTTGGGGAGATCAATAAGGGAAGGATCAAGCGATTTGATGCCACGACGAGCAAGATATTTAAGAAAACCGCGCAGAGCAATGAGGTGGTAGGACTGGGTAAGAGCGGAGAGAGTGCGGTTGGTGCGTTCATTTTTGACGCGGTTGAGAGCGAGACGATATTTACGAATTAGTTCAGGGGTGATATCGGTGGGTTTAAGATCGGGTTGATCGGTGAGCTCAGAGGCGATAAGGGCGAAACGCTCAAGATAAAAGCGGTAATTTTCGACGGTTTTGGTGGAACGACCCTTTTCGATCTCGACATGTTCAAGAAAATCTTCAATCAGCTCAGAGATATACATAAGGACATTATAGCACGCTGGGGGTGTGATATAATGGGCGAAAGGAGAAAATATGGGAAAAACCAAAGGAGAAGAAAACGATTTAATTGAGAGAAGCTTGGTGGTATGCAAGCCAGATGCGGTGCAGCGCGGGATTGTGGGGGAGATTTTGCAGAGATTTGAGCGAGTGGGGCTGAAAATTGTGGGGATGAAGATGGTAATGCCAGATGAGGATCATTATCGAGCGCACTATGAACAGATTGGACAGATGATTACTAGGCGAGGCGAAGAGGCTTTTCGTTATAATTTGAATTATATGACGATGGGGCCGGTGATTGCGATGGTGCTAGAGGGAGTGGAAGCGGTGGCGCTGGTGCGAAAGATTGTGGGGCCAACCGAGCCAAAATCAGCGGAAATGGGGACAATTCGCGGAGATTATTCACATATGAGCTTTGGTTATTCGAATGCGAAGGGAATTGGGGTGCCAAATCTGGTACATGCCAGCGGTAATGTGGATGAGGCGAAAAAAGAGATTGGCCTGTGGTTTAGTGAAGACCAACTATATGATTATTCGGATTTGAACGAGAAATATACCCGATAAAACGGGGAATTATTGACAAAAATTAGCAAGTGTGCTATAATAAAGGATAGGGCTGGGTTTAGCCCATTGCCTGGTACTTTTTGAATTTGTTTAGAATCTGGAATCTCTGTTTTTTGAGGGATTTTTGCGGTTCGTTTTGCTTGGCAACTGGGGTTGGTGGGTGAAGCGAATCGCAGAAATCTGCATCTGCCGATTCTCCCAAGCGGGAACTATTATATGGTGCCCGCAACCAAAAAGAGCGGGAGAAGGAGGAAAATAATGGAGAGATATATGCAATATGAAGTGTTCGCACCAGAATATTTCAGAACTAAATTAGCATATCCAAACCAAGCATATCCAAACCGATTTACAGCATTGAGAATGCCAATTTTTGTGAAAAACAACGAATTGGTGTTTGACGCAAAATATCAAGATGATGCTCCAGTTGGAGCAGTAAACGAGAAGCTCATTGCGGTATACGCTGCAATGGCGGCACTGGCCATCCATCTTGGATGGATAAGTGATGCTCCGCCGAAAGTGGCTTTGCCAAAATATGAGCCTTTAGGTGTATTAGACGGCAAACAAGTCGCTCAAATGGTGGATTTTGAGGCGAAAACCACGCGGTATGTGCGTCTTAACAAGGAACAGATTGAACTCGTTTGTCAAAGACACTTAGCTTTGGATAATGGTGATGTTTGGTCGAAAATTATCCAAGCTGAGGTAACTCAACTTGAGGACTATGTGGTCCTTGAAGCGCACGAGAAGGCAGAGTTGCTCCGAAAAGCGAATAAATATATTCAGGATGCCGAAGTGACTTTTGGCGATCAATTTGAATATATTTATAGATTTACTTCTGAAGAGATTTTGAAATTCGCGCCAAACGCCCTTTGGGGTTTTTGGGCGATTAAAAAGTCTAGAGATAACGACCCTGGCTGGCGGTGTACGCGCTATAATGTAAATTATAAGCGTGGTACCTGTGATATCGTTTGGAAGCGAGCGATTGCAGCTACTGGGCGTGCATACGGATACTAAACAAAATTTCCCCCCTGTTGGGGGGATTTTTCTTGCTGAAAAAGTTGATCTTGGTTTATCTTGGTAGGTTTCCTTGCTTGCACGCTCGCAAGTTTGCCCTTCCATTTTTATGCCATTGGCATAAAAATGGTGACCCGGGTGCGAGTCGAACGCACAACCTCTTCCTTAGGACGGAATTGCTCTATCCATTGAGCTACCGAGCCATACGGTCATTATTATAGCATATGGTATAATGTGGAGGTATGAGCGAGTTGGCATTTGATGGGCAAAGACAGGGGGAAAAGGTGAAATTAGTGTTTCGTCGGCATATTATGACGGCAGGAAAAGGCTTGGTGTGGTTTGTGGTGGTGACGGCGGTGGGGCTGATACCGCTATTTTTGTGGCCAGGGGAGATAACAATGTTTTGGATATGGTTGGGCTTTTTGGCGGTGGGACTGTTGGGGTTAGTTTATTCTTATACTTTATGGTATTTTTCAGTGTTTATTTTGACGGATCAGAGGTTGAGGCAGGTGACCCAAAAGGGGTTGTTTAAGAAAACGGTGACGGATTTGGGGCTGGATAAGATAGAAAGTATTTCGTATCAGGTGAAAGGGATTAGGGGGAGTTTGTTGGATTATGGGACGATTTTGATTCAAACAGGGGTGGGGGATTTAACGATTAGCGTGGTGCCACATCCAGAAAAGGTTTATAATAAACTACAAAATTTAACGAGGAAATAAGATGAAATTATTGAAGAAAAATAAGAAAAAGGGGCTGATGAAGGCGGCAGTGGCAAAAACGGAACAGGAGAAGATGGAGGAGCGCAAAGAGGAGGTGTTGGCACAGGGGCGAAAGTTCAAATATCCGTTGCAATACGCAAAATATAAGATAATTTTGAATACGGTGGTGATTGCGGTGGTGGTGATAGCGCTATTGGTGGTGATGGGGTGGTTTTTGCTGTATAAAAAGCAGAGCTCCAGTGATGTTTTGTATCGGATTACAAGGATTTTGCCGGTAGCGGTGGCAGAAGTAGATGGGGAGAAGGTGCGATTTGCGGACTATTTGATGATTTATAAGAGTAGCGTGAAGCCGCTTGAGAAGCAGGCGGGGCAGACTGATGAGGATATAGAGTTGATTAAGCAGGAATATAAAAGGTGGGCGCTGGATGGGGCGGAAAAGTATGCTTATGCGCTGAAGTTGGGGCGAGAATTGGGAATTGAAGTATCAAAAGAGCAGGTAGCGGAGGCGTTTTTGAAGCATCAGAAGCCAGAGGGGGTAGATCGGAGTGAGGAGGCGTTTTTGAAGGTGCTGAAAGATAATTTTGGGCTTGATAAGAGTGAATATGAGAGACTTTTGTATTTATCGCTGATGGAAGTGGAAGTGAACAAAAAAATTGATCAGAAAGCACAGGGGTTGGTGGAACAAGTGGAGGGATTATTGGCGGAAAATGGAGGAAATTTGCGCGCGGTGGCAGAGAAATTGGGGGAACAAGTACAGTATGAAGAGACGCCGGGAATGATTGATAATGAAAATTTAGATGGTGGGCGTTCGGGAATGGCAATGAAATTGGCGGATGGGCAAGTGAGTGAAAAGTTTGTGTCAAATAATGGTGATGGGTATTATTTTGTGAAGCTAGTGGGGAAGAATGAAGAGGCGGGGAAAGTGAGTTATGCGTCGCTTAAGATTGTATTTACAGAGTTTGGGGAGAGAGTGGTAAAGCTAAAAGAAGAGGGTAAGATTACTGAATATATCAAACTAGCGACGGACTAGTGTGGTATAATTGGGGGAGCGCGGGTATCGTATAACGGCTATTATGTATCCTTCCCAAGGATGAGATTAGAGTTCGACTCTCTGTACCCGCACCAGATTAGGACGAGTTCTTGAGTTTTTTTGAAAAATAGTCTATACTTGCAAAGCGTGGATTCGTAGCTCAGTTGGTTAGAGCGCTGCCCTGTCACGGCAGAGGTCGCGAGTTCGAGTCTCGTCGGATCCGCCACAAAAAATGCCCAAAGGGCTATTTTTTGTGCGAGAAAGTGGGGCTTTCTCGATTTCTTGCTGCGCAAGAAATGCGAATCCTCTTTCGCCTGCGGCGGACGGATCCTTGATAAAACCACAAAAAATGCCCAAAGGGCTATTTTTTGTGCGAGAAAGTGGGGCTTTTTGTGCGAGAAAGCGTTTTAATATTACATTATGCTATAATGAGAGGCGGGTGATGCCGATGTAGCTCAGTTGGTAGAGCAGCTCATTCGTAACGAGCAGGTCACAGGTTCGATCCCTGCCATCGGCTCCAAATAATATGAAAAATATTAAAGAATTAATTAAGAAAATTTATCAAGAACAGCGTGGGCTGTTGGCGTTAATGATTGTGATTTTCTTGGCGAGTTTAGCGTTGTTTTTGGTGGCGATTTTTTCGCTGAATCCAAATGTAGCGGTGGTGAAAGTTGGCTATGGGGATATTGATGGATATAGAACAGGCTCTTGGTCTAGTATGTTTGTGTTTCCGTTGATGGCGATTTTGTTTGGGATCTTGCATAATTTTTTGATTTTGAAAATTTTTGATAAAAAAGGCGATGGTTCGGCAAAAGTGTTTGGTTGGATGACTTTGGTGCTGGTTTTTGGCACTTTTTTGTTGATGGGTAGACTACTGGGAGCAACATAGTGGCTAAAGATTTAGAAATCCCACTAGGGAAACGCACAAAACTATATCGGTTTTTTGAAATTTTACCGGGATTTTTGAGCTATGCTTTGATATTTTTATTATTTTTATTATCAATTATAAATCCGATGTATGGGGCTGTGTATTTACTTTTTATAGTAGCGATTACCTTATTGAAAGCGGTGACGGTGGCATTTCGTACGGTACAGGGCTATAAAATCATGAAGCGAGCGGAGAGAGCGAATTGGCATAATAGACTGAATGACTTAGAAGATCCACATGCAGCATATGAAAAATTAAGAGATGAGTCGTCGCAAAGCTATAAATATAAAGAGCATATAGAGATGGTGAAGCAGATTTCGGTGGCGGAAAAGGGGAAATATCTGTTGCCGAGTGAGGTGTATCACGCGGTGATTATGGTGGCATATAATGAGGGTTTGGAGACGTTGGTACCGTCGGTTGAGGCGGTACGTGATACGGATTTTCCGAATGAGCGAATTATTTTTGTTTTGGGCTATGAAGAGCGGGGGGGTGAAGAGATGAGAAAGAATGCAGAAGAATTAAAAAAGCGTTTTCAGGGGGTGTTTGCGGACTTTATTTTAGTGGAGCACCCGAAAGATTTGAAGGGGGAAATTGTGGGTAAAGGGCCGAACTTAACTTATGCAGGGAAACATTTGGCGGAATATGTGAAAAAGAAAAAAATGAAGATTGAAAATATTATTGTGACATCGCTGGATAGTGATAATCGGATGAGTAGAAAATATTTGGATTATGTGGCGTATGAATTTATTGTTCATGAAGAGAGGCAGAGGTTAAGCTATCAACCAGTTTCGATTTTTACGAATAATATTTGGGATGTACCGGCGCCGATGAGGGTAATTGCAATTTCTAATTCGTTTTTTAATATCATTTCTACGATGCGACCGTATTTCTTGAAGAATTTTGCTTCGCACTCACAGCCACTAGCAGCACTGATAGAGATGGATTTTTGGAGTAAAAGGACAATTGTAGAAGATGGGCATCAGTATTGGCGAAGTTTGTTTTATTTTGAGGGGGATTACGAAGTGGTGCCGATTAGGGTACCAATGTATCAAGATGCGGTGATTGAGGAGACTTTGTGGGGGACGATTAAAGCGCAGTTTATTCAGTTACGACGCTGGGATTATGGGGCGAGCGATGTTGCTTATGTGGGGGTGAGATTATTTGGGAGAGATCGTAAAGTGCCGTTTATACAGCTTTTACCAAAGTTTATCAGGTTATTGGATGGTCACGTGACGCTAGCAATTATGTCGCCGATTATTATGTTTGGTGGGTGGGTGCCGATGCTACTAAATTTGTCGTCAAGGGATATGACAGTGTTTAATTTACCAAAAATTGTCAGCTTAATTCAGATGGTGGCGAGTATAGGGCTACTCATAACAATTTTTACTTCAATGAGGATTTTGCCAAAAAGACCAGCCAAATATAAGAAACATAAGACGATAATGATGTTTTTACAGTGGTTATTGATGCCGTTGGTGGCGCTGTTATATCAGAGTTTAGCAGCGTTTTATGCGCAAACTAGACTATTGACGGGGCGGTATATGGAAAAGTTTGATGTAACGAAGAAGATGGTGAAGAAATAAAAATGGTGGGTTGTGAGGGGCTCGAACCCCCGACCTTCTCGGTGTAAACGAGACGCTCTAGCCAGCTGAGCTAACAACCCACGTATTCTTTATTTTAGCACGAAATATGGTAAAATAAAGAGATAGAAAGGATAAAGATGGAAAATTCAGAAAAATTAGAAAGAATGCGACATACGTTGAGTCATGTTTTGGCGGCGGCAGTAAAGGAACTTTATCCGACAGTGAAGTTTGGAATAGGGCCAACGATAGAGAAGGGCTTTTATTATGATATTGATTTTGGTGATATAAAGATTTCGGATGCGGATTTACCAAAAATAGAGAAGAAAATGCGGGAAATTGTGGCGATGGGCTGTGAAATGAAGCAAAGAGTGGCGTCGCGCGAGGAAGCTCTGCAGTGGGCAAGAGAAGGGAATCGAAAGTATAAAATAGAGCTGATTAATGATTTACCCGAGGGGGAGACAATTGCGTTTTTTGATTTAGTGAAGGGTGATCGGGTTTTGTTTGATGATTTATGTCGAGGCCCACATGTTGAAAACACAAAAGAGATAGGGGTATTTAAATTAACAAAAGTGGCAGGAGCTTATTGGCGCGGTGATGAAAAGAGAGAAATGCTGACGCGAATTTATGGGGTGGCGTTTGAAGCAGAAGAAGAATTGCAAGAATACTTGAAGCAACAGGAAGAGGCAAAGGCGCGGGATCACCGCAAATTAGGCAGAGAATTGGACCTATTTTGCTTTTCGGATCTTGTAGGGGCTGGTTTGCCGTTATTTACACCGCGTGGAACGGTGCTTAGAGACCTTTTAAACGACTTTGCGCAAGGTTATAGGCTGCGTCGTGGGTATAAGAAGGTTTGTATCCCACATATCGCAAATACAGACCTTTACAAGGCTTCAGGGCACTATGAAAAGTTTCCAGAATTGCTGAAATTTGTAAGTTCAGAGTCTGGAGATGAACTAGCGATTAAGCCAGTGAATTGTCCGCATCATAGTCAGATTTTTGCCAGTTTGCCGAGGTCATATAAAGAATTACCGATTAAATATCTTGAAACGACGATGGTTTATCGCGATGAGAGAAAAGGGGAACTGGGAGGATTGTCACGGGTAAGGGCGATTACGCAGGATGATTCGCATGTATTTTGTACGGAAGATCAGGTTGCGGGGGTGTTTGGCGAGCTGATTGAGGCGGCAAAGGATTTATATCATCGCGTGGATATGAAGTTAAGGCTCAGATTGTCGTTTAGGGACGATAAGGATGGTTATATTGGGGATGCGGCATTGTGGGGGAAGGCACAAAATGCGATCCAGAAGATGGCGGATCAGTTTGAAGCGGATTATTTTATTGCTGAGGGTGAGGCGGCGATGTATGGGCCCAAAATGGACTTTATGGCGATTGACGCGCTAGGTAGGGAGTGGCAATTGGCTACGGTGCAACTAGATTATGCGATGCCAGAACGTTTTGGGCTGGAGTATGTGGATGAAAACGGTGAAAAGAAGACGCCGATTATGATTCACTGTGCGTTGATTGGATCGATTGAGCGCTTTATGAGCATTTTTATTGAGCATACGGCAGGTTGGTTTCCATTTTGGTGCGCACCAGAACAGGTGCGAATTGTGACCGTAAATGATAAAGTAGGAGACTACGTAGGGGAGATTGAAGATTATCTGAAAGGAGTGATACTTAACGACCCGGTAAAAAATAACGCAATTAGATATACAATTGATGATTCGGACGATAGTTTAGGAAAGAAGATTCGTAAGGCAACAGGGATGAAAGTGCCAGTGATTGTGGTAGTGGGTGAAAAAGATAGAGATGAGAGGATTGTTTCGATAAGAACGAGAGATAGGGAAGAGAAGATTAAATTAGTTGATTTGGCGGATTATCTTAGTAAAAAGAGTTAATTCTGGGCTTAAATGCAAAAAATAGATAAAACTGTAGTGATTGTAGGTCCGACGGGATCGGGGAAGACTGGCGTAGCTATTGAGATTGCGCAAAAAATTGGTGGAGAAATTATTTCGGCAGACTCACGGGCAATTTATGAAGGCATGGATATTGGGACTGCTAAACCTAGTAAAAAAGAGCAAAAATTGGTGCCACATTTTGGAATAGATTTAGTACAGCCGGGAGAAAGATTCACAGTAGCTGATTTTAAAGCGTATGCTGAACAAAAAATAAAAGAAATTCGAACACGAGGTCATGCACCAATGGTGGTAGGGGGAACAGGGCTATATATTGATGCGTTGATATATAATTATAGTTTTACAGAAAAAGCCAAAAAAAGTTATTCAGATCGCGGAAAAATAGGTGTAAATTACAACGTTGTAGGAATTAAGTGGGAAGATGATGAATTACGTAAAAGATTGAAGCAAAGATTGAATAAAATATTTGTTCAAGAATTGTTTGAGGAAACAAAGAGGCTTGTAGGGAAATTTAGTTGGGAAAACCAAGCGATGAAAAGCAATATATATCAGTTTGCTTGGAAATATTTACAAGGCGAGATAAGTTTAGATAAAGCAAAGGAATTAGCGTTTTTTGAGGATTGGCATTTGGCAAAGCGGCAAATGACTTGGTTTAAGCGAAATCCAGAAATTGTGTGGTTGCCGCTTGAAAAAGTGAAGCCATACGTGTTAAAATGTTTACAAGATGAGTAAGAAAAGTAGCACCCCAACAGAAAAATTATTTGGCTCGAAGACACGAGCAAAATTACTTGAACTCTTTTTTGGAAATTCAGGTAAATCTTATTATGTAAGAGAGATTACTAGGGTAATTGAAGAGCAAATTAACTCGGTGAGAAGGGAGCTGTTGAATCTGGAAAGTATCGGAATTGTAAAAAATGAGACCTACGACAATAAAGTTTATTACTCAGCTAACTTAAAACACCCATTTGCACATGCGTTAGTGGAGATTTTCTCGAAAAAAATTAATGCAATCAAAGATAAGGACGTGCACGAAAGTGGTTGGAACGAATATATTCGTCCGGTGAAGAAATACTTGCAAGCTTTGGTAGTAACAAATCGTTTGCCGGGTCAAGATGGGGTTGATATGTTGGTGATTGGCGATGATAGTACGAAAAAACTGACACGTTGGGCGGAAGTAGTAGAAAAGAAGCAGGGTCGCCCAATGAATTACACGATTTTAAGTAAAGAAGATTTTGCATATCGTCGAAGCGTACGTGACCGTTTTGTGATGGATGTTTTTGAATTAGAGATTGCAGAAGTGATTGATCCAGAAAATATTATAAAGGAGGACTGATGTTCAATATAGAAAGCAAAAATGCGGATGAAATTACGCTTATAACTAAGAAAACGACGATAACTTTTAATGTCGCACAATATTCGATTGATGCAGATTTAGAAGTGGGCAAGATTGTTGGGCCAGGAGAGTTTGAAATTGGGGATGTGACAATCCGTGGTATTGCAACTGAAGGCGGAAAAACGATCTATGATGCGGAGATTGGGGGGGTGCATGTGGGAATTATTGGTGGGGTGGAGGAAGCTTTGGACGATTTAGGAATGTCGGATATTCTTTGTACTTCATCGGTGCGAGCTATTCGTGAGATTGAGCCGAAAGTGGTGATTGCGATGGGAAATCTTGATGCGATGGTGTCAGATTTGAAAATGACGGCAAGGGCAGAGAAAAAATATAAGGTAAAAAGCTTAGAATCCTTACCGAGCGCGCGAGAAGTCATAGCATTATCTTAGGAGAAATATAGAGGTGGCTTTTTTAAATACATTGATAATTTTGGGGATTATTTTAGTATCGGTAGTTTTGCATGAGTTGGCACATGGGTTAGTGGCTTATTCCTTGGGAGATGAAACGGCAAAAATGGAAGGGCGACTATCGCTAAATCCCTTGAAGCATCTAGATCCATTTATGTCAGTCTTATTGCCGCTGATGCTGTATTTGATGGGAGCACCAGTGATTGGTGGGGCAAAACCAGTACCTGTGGATTCGAGAAATTTTAAAAACAGAGAGTGGGGCATGGCACTGGTGTCGTTAGCGGGGCCGATAACCAACCTGCTGATTGCTTTTATTGTGTTTTTGATTGGCCATTTTACAGAGGCAATATATTATCAAGGGATGGCAGGAGATATATTGCTGCAAGCAATCGTGATTAATTTGGGCTTTATGACCTTTAACTTAATTCCAATACCACCGCTTGATGGATCGAGGTTAATTTATGCACTTGCCCCAGACGGAGTGAGAAAAATTATGCTTGGGATGGAAAAATATGGAATTATAATTATTTATTGTTTAATTTTTCTATTAGGGGGAGTCTTCTCAGAGGTGATTAGGGCTGTAATTGCGGGTGTTTTTTCGAGTTTTTACTGGATTATTGGCGCATAAGTTGCTATAATAGAAGTGTTCCTAGTGGTAGCATGATTTTCCTGAATAATCATGTTTTAGGGACTTCGTGGCAGATTTCCGTGGAAATCGCGCATAAGATTTTACCCACCTTGTATTTATTACGGGGAAAACAAAGCCACTAGGGACTTTTTAGCAGAAATTATTAGTGGGCATGAAACAAAGAATACGAGTAGTGGGAATCATTAGGGAGGGCGAGGGGGTGTTGTTGATGAAAAGAAACCGTGGTCGTTCAGAGGCCCCGGTTTTTTGGGAGCTGCCAACTGGAAAGATTCGTTTTGGGGAACAACCAGAAGAGGCGATGTCGAGGGCAATATATGAGTTTTTAGGGGTGAATGTGGCCTCTGTACAACTCAAAGACGCGATTACCTTTTTAGCACTTGCTGGTGCAAGTCAGCTCAGCAATTTGTATATTGTGTATGATGTAGTTTTGACTGAAGATGAAAAAATTACACCGACGGAACGATATACTGCCTATAAATATGTGAAAATTGGCGAAACTAGCGGATTAAGACTAGATGATGCGAGTTTTTCGGTTTTGGAGATCACAGAAGGACATCAGTATGGAGGAGAAAGAGGGTCATATCGAGGATCGGCAAACGGAGCAACGGTTTATGTGGATGGTGGTAGTAGAGGTAATCCTGGTCCGGCGGGAGTTGGCTATTATATTGTGGGTGAAAATGGAGAAGTTTTAAAGCGGGGTGGAGAATTTATTGGGTTTGCGACAAGTCGAATTGCGGAATATTATGCTTTGAAAGAGGGGTGTGAGCAGGCGATTGAATTAGGGTTAAAATCAGTACGATTTGTAAGTGATAGTCTGATGATGATTAACCATATGAATGGGATTTATAAGGTAAAAAATAGTGATCTGCTGCCAGTTTATGATGATATTCAAAAGTTATTAGAGCAGTTTGAAACTTGTGCTTTTGTGCATGTGAAAAGAGAGCAGAACGTAGAGGCCGATAAAGAGGCAAACTTAGCTATTGATCGACATTTTACTTAAAATTTGATAAAATAAGCGGGAGCTCGAAAGACAATCGCTGGAGGAAACTCGAGAGGAAAGTCCGGGCAACAGAGGACACAGTAGTCGTTAACGACGACCGTTCGTAAGAATAGGGAAAGTACCACAGAAACTAAACCGCCTTCGGGTAAGGGTGAAAAGTGTGAGGTAAGAGCTCACGATGCTAGATGGTGACATTTGGCAGAGGCAAACCCTACTGGTTGCAAGGAGTGCTGAATACCTTGGTCCGAGGATGCACGCTCACCGCTTGAATGTTGGGGTAACCCAGCATCTAGATAGATGATTGTCGGTTCTGACTTTGGTTGGAATTACAGAACCCGGCTTACTGAGAGCTCAATATCAAAAAATCTCCCGAAAGGGAGACTTTTTGTTGTTGAGACTATTTGATGAGTCCTTTTTTCTTGAGGGTACGCAGAGCAGAGGTACTGACGTTGCACTTGATTTTTTTGCCGTTAATAACAAGATTGCGCTTTTGAACGTTGGGTTTAAAAACCTTACGAGTTTTGCGTTGAGAAAAAGAGACATTATGTCCGTACATTTTACCTTTACCGGTGATTTCACAGATAGCCATGTTATTTCTCCTTCACAGTGTTAACGATTGCTTTAAAAGCTTCAGGGTTATGGACGGCAAGCTCAGAGAGAATTTTACGGTCGATAGTAATATTCTTTTTTCTAAGACCAGCGATGAGCTGAGAATAAGATAGTCCGAGCTCACGAGAAGCATTATTGATGCGAGTAATCCAAAGGGCGCGGAGATCGCGTTTTTTGTT
Organism: uncultured Candidatus Saccharibacteria bacterium; assembly: GCA_964345645.1. Classification (GTDB taxonomy): domain Bacteria; phylum Patescibacteriota; class Saccharimonadia; order Saccharimonadales; family Saccharimonadaceae; genus Nanosyncoccus. Next base: position 15,071 of record CAYFRK010000001.1, on the reverse strand, counting down.
GCGACGATCGCGATAGGCGTAGCGTAGGGATTTGATGACCCCTTGTTTAGCGAGACGATAACTGCGGGTGCGGTAATGTTGCATCCCTTTAGCTTGATTTAAAATTTTCTTATGTTTGGCACGAGCCGGAACACCACGTTTAACTCTCATATTAGACTCCTAATGCCGTTTTAACGTTTTTTGCAATTTTACCACTGACATTAGCGGTGGTTTTGATGTTGCGTTTGCGAGCTTTGGATTTTTTGGCAAGAATATGGTTGCCGTAAGCGCGTTCGCGCAAAATTTTACCGGTACCGGTCAACTTAATACGTTTGGCGGTGCCTTTATGGGTTTTGATCTTAGGCATAAGATCTCCTTTTTAGTTAGTTGATATTGATGTGCAATCAGGGAACCGTGGAAGTAAAGGATTACTTTTTTCGAATTCCGACTGATAGATTACGTCCGCTAAACTGGGGCTTACCTTCAATGATGGCGCAGTCTTCAACTAGGGATATGATTTTGTTCATAAGATCATAGCCGAGCTCTTTATGAGCCATTTCGCGACCGCGAAAGATGACCATAATTTTGACACGATTACCGTCTTCAAGAAAACCTTTGATCTTGCGGATTTTAATGTTAAGGTCGTTGTCGCTAATTTTGAGGCCAATCTTCATCGTTTTGAGTTCAGCTTGTTTTTCGCGAGCCTTTTTACGATTTTTAGCTTCTTCTTTCATCTTTTGGTATTGGTATTTACCCCAATCGATGATTTTAACAACGGGAGGTTCGGCGTTAGCAGCGATTTCTACTAGGTCGACTCCTTGGTCTCGAGCAAGGACTTGGGCTTCTTTGCTCGACATAATGCCGAGCTGCTCTCCATTAGTACCAATGACGCGAACTTCAGGGTAGCGGATTTCTCCGTTAATTTTTGTGCGTGGCTTGGTGTTACTAATAGGATTCCTTTCTCTTGTTTTAACCTGATGGGTATTATAGCAAGAATCAGAGATTTTGACAAGAGAAATGAAAGTGAAATATAGAGGAAATGTTCTGTATGGCGACATAACTTAAATGGTGTATAATAAAGACATAAAAGCTAAAAGTGGAAAGGTAAAAATATGAAACATAAAGGATTAGTCATCGCTGGAGTAATAGTGGCGTTACTAGTAATATCTGGTGTTGGTTCATATAATGGTTTAGTAAAAGAGCGTGAGGCGGTAGAGAGTGCAATCAGTAATATGGAGAGTCAGTATCAGAGAAGAAGTGATTTGGTGCCAAATTTAGTTGAGACTGTAAAGGGGTCGAAGAACTTTGAACAAGAAACTTTAACGCAGGTGGTTGAGGCACGTGCGAAAGCCACTCAGGCGAGTCTTTCAGTAGATGATTTAACAGAGGAAAATTTAGCGAAGTTTCAAGCGGCGCAAGATCAGCTAAGTTCGTCTCTGAGTCGTTTGATGGCAGTAGCAGAGAATTACCCAGAACTTAAAACCACTGAGGCCTTTCAGGATTTAATGGCACAACTGGAAGGAACGGAAAATCGGGTTCAGGTTGCACGTAGCGATTATGGTGGGGTAGTAAAAAAATATAATTCAAAGATAAAATCTTTCCCAACGGTATTATTTGCAGGATTGTTTGGCTTTAAGGAATATCCATATTTCAAAGCAGATACTCAAGAAGCGCCAGAAGTCAATTTTGATTAATAGGCTTTTGGGGTAACTATGGCGATTAAGAAGCGGGGTGCTTTATTCAAGACAGTGCTTGCGGCGTTTTTAATGATGCTGTGTTTAGGGAAGACGACGCAGTTAGTTTGGGCAAAATTTGTACCACCAGAGGTGCCCGCTGACGGGTGGTTTGTGCTTGATCAGTCTGGGACTTTAAGTACAGAGGAGATAGAGGCGCTGAACTCGCAGATTGAGAGTTATCATAAGAGTGGTAAGGTTGAGATTGGAATATTGATTTTGCAGAATTTGGGGACAAGTTATCTAGAGGAAGCTTCAATAGAAACTGCGCGAGCGTGGGGAATTGGTGAAGAGGGTAAAAATAATGGCGTATTGTTATTAGTCGCGAAGGATGAACATAAGATAAGAATTGAGGTGGGTACGGGGTTGGAGGGGGAGCTTACGGATGCGTATAGTAATCGTATTATTCGTAATTGGATAGCTCCGGAGTTCAAAGAGGAGCGCTATTTTAAGGGGCTTCAGAGAGGTCTAGAGGGAATAGCTGGTTTTTTGCAGATTTCTGATGAGGTTGATGTGTCTAGTTTAAAGAAAGATGCTCCAGGAGATACTTTGTTTTTATTGATAATATTTTTTACTGTGATTATTTTGAGAAAAATTAGAGGTGGGAGGAATCGAATTGGGGGATCTTCAACTTCGTCTGGGCATTGGTTTGATAATGACTCTGATTCATCAAGTAGCTCATCTTCAGGTTCGTCTGGAGGTGGTGGCTTTAGTGGTGGCGGTAGTTTTGGTGGTGGTGGGTCAAGTGGCAGTTGGTAAATATTAGGTACGTTGTCGGAATGAGAGAGCTTCGGTGAGGTGTTGAGGTTCGATAGTGTCAGATGAATCGAGATCAGCAATAGTTTGAGCAACTTTAATAACTTTAAAAAAAGAGCGAGCGGAGAGATTAAGTTTTTCAGAGGCGGATTTAAGAATTTGTTCAGCGGCAGGAGTGAGGTGGAGAAGGGTAGAAACTTGGTGAGAAGAGAGGGAGCTGTTGTAAAAATCAGTTTTGCCGTAACGGAGATACTGACGTTTGGTCGCCGAAGTTATATTATTTTTTACAACATTATGTTCGTTGGTTGTGTCGCTGAGGGGCTTAAGAAGATCTTGGTTCTCAACTTTTTGAACAGTGATGTTCATGTCGATACGGTCGAGTAAGGGACCAGAAATTTTTTTACGATAATTTTCGATTTGATGAGGTAGGCACTTACATTCGTGGTGGGGGTCACCGGCGTAACCGCAAGGACAAGGATTCATGGTGGCTATGAGCATAAAATTGGCGGGGTAAGAAGTTTTTTGGTTGGCGCGAGAGATAGAAATGATGCCATCTTCGAGCGGTTGGCGGAGAGATTCGAGAACCGTGCGGGGATATTCTGGTAATTCGTCGAGAAAGAGTACGCCATGATGAGCGAGGGAAATTTCGCCAGGCTGGGCATTAGCACCACCACCGATAATAGAAGTGCGACTGGCGGTGTGATGAGGAGAGCGAAAAGGACGGAAATTAACAATATCGTTGGTTTGGTTGGCGATGGACCAAATTTTAGTAATAGCAATTTGTTCAGCAGGGGAGATATCGGGAAGGAGATTGGTGGCAGCACGGGCGAGTAGAGTTTTACCGGCGCCAGGAGGGCCAGAAATTAGAATATTATGGCGGCCAGCGATGGCCACGGCCATGGCGCGTTTAGCAAAGGCTTGTCCGCGAATATGGTCGAGGATTGGGCTTATGCTATCTGTTTTATTATTTTTTACAACATTTGATGGATGGGAAATGAGTTGGATTTTTTTGAGATGTAAAAAGAGTTCGCGAAGATTTTCGACGCCAATAATATTAATATCGGAAATTAAGCGAGCCTGATCGAGATTTTTTAAAGGAACAAAGATTTCTTTCAGCCCAGCTTGTTTGGCGGTTTCAACTATGTTGATAATGCCTCTCACAGGGCGAATTTGGCCATTGAGAGACAATTCACCAATAAAGATGCGGTTTTCAGTATCCGAGGCTAGGAGTTGCTTAGAAAGGACGAGAACGGAAATAGCAATAGCGAGATCAAGAAAGGAGCCGTCTTTTTGTAGTTCAGCAGGAGCAAGGTTGATGGTGACTTTTTTATCTGGGAATGAGAAGTCGGAATTAACAAGGGCACTCCTGACACGATCTCTGGACTCATTAATGGTCTTGTTGGCCATACCGACGATATTGAAAGCAGGTAAACCCCTGTTGATATCACCTTCTACCTCGATGATATGTCCGGTGTAGCCATAGGGTATGGCGGAATAAACTTTTGAAATCATAGAAAGAGTTTATAGGGGTAAAAAAATAGTCGCAACCATAAGCCTATTGTAATAAAGTGAAAAACATGCTATAATGAAAAAGTTGGGGCTGAATTAGCTTAGACGGATCATTAACAGATATCAGGCGCATCGATTGAATACCGTAAGTATTAAATAAGTGCTAAAAACACAAAAGCGCATGTTGCATACATGCCTGCTTATGCCTAAAATTATTTAGGCTGGTCTTTGCTTGAGGCTTCGTAGAGTAAGGATTATCATACAACGAGGATAAGGCTGATTTTGTGACGAAAATTGGCTTGAAAAATTGTCATGGTTGCTTGTGAGTTTGGTTTCTTGCAGCTCACAGAATATGGCCGAGATTGAAACAGGAAACTATATGCGTAGAATGATATCCACGTGTTGGTTCGGACCCGGAGGCAGTATCCGGCAGCTCCACCAGAATGAAAAAAATATCGCCAAACCAGGCGATTTTTTGATGGTTTTTTAAGCAGAATATAAAACAAAAGACCGGCAACTGCGAGGAAGGCCGGTCTTTTTAGAGAATGTGGAGTTTTTTGGCTATAATTTTTGTTTTTGGCTTCTGAATAATTTTTTTATTCAAAAGCTACCTCTATAATAGACCATAAAAATGCTTGTGTCAATAGGTTTTTTGAACAATTTTTGTAAAGTTTTCCACAGGCAAAAATGTAATAAAAACATTGAACATGCTAAAAATGTAGGCTTTTTGAATAATTACGTTTAGAAAAATAGAATGACGAGCCAAAAAATGCCAAATTTAGAATTAGGCAGGATTTGGGCAGGCAAAAAAGTGATTGTTTTTTTGATTTTTGTTAAAATAAAAAAAATATAACACGATAAAACTTGGACACACGAACGTTATAAAATTGACTGAAAAGAAACTTGCTATGTTGAATTAGAAATAGCAGGTTTTTTGAAATATAAATATTGAATTTAGCGAACTTGGTACGCTTAAAAAATTGGGCTTTCAAAAAAAGGAAATCATAAAAAAGCGACGCAGCGGAAGAATTAATAATATAGCGATGGGTTGTAAAAAATGGAAAGAAAAAAGGGGAAACCCCCAAAAAGTACTGAATATGTTGTAAATAATACAACATACAAGAGAATATTAAAACAGATAAGACATATAAACTGTTGTAAAAAATACAGCAAAAAAGCGAGAAAAAGCATTGATTTTTCTGGGGCTGTATGATATCCTAAAGATGTCGAAAGACAAAAATAAAAAGGAAAAACAAAATGAAGAAAACATAGGAAATTTAGCGGGCGAAAAGGTAATTTCTAGCCATAAATTACAAATAGAAATTACCTAGAGCTCCGCTAAAAGCGTTGAGCGCGTTAGTGAATCTGTGTTGCTAGCACCTTAGAAAATAACAGAGCAAAGACAGGGAAACTAATAAGGATCGTGCTTCACTATATGTGGAGCAGACAAAGCCAAAGGGGTGGCGTAGGTTGTGGCCTAGAGTAATATTATTTTTGCCAGATAACCAAAGTCACTCCGATGGCCCTCGTTCTTGGGGGAGAAGCATATTGTTGTTTCATAACTGGTAAAGGTAAGCTAAAGCGTGATATAATAATCCCGTGCGTAATCATATGATCACGATAATAGGAATTGTATCAGCTGTAGTTTTGCTGGTTATGCTAAACTTTACAACCCCGACACAAATTGGACCGCTCGGGGTTTTAGTTTTTTTTACAACAGTTTATATACTGTTTTTTTGTGTTTTTACGGGGTTGTGGGGGGTGTTGCGGAAAATCTTGGGTAAGAGGGGGGAGATGAGTAGGAAGGAGTTTCTTTCAGTTGGGGTGGTGGCGTTTGCGCCAATTATATTGCTCCTGATACAAGCTTTTACTTCGGTAAATATTTTGACGGTAATAGGGGTGGTATTTTGTGCTTTTTTAGGCTGTTTTCTAGTGAATAAAAGAGCATAATGTGATAGAATATGCTTATGGATAATAAAGGTGCAATTTTTGGAGGTACGACGGCGGAGCAAGGGCCGAATTTTGAATCCAGAGATCAAAATTTTGAGAAAACAGAAGCGGGAACCATTGAGGCGATTCAGCAGTTAGGGCATGAAAAGGTAGAGCAGGCTCCGGTTAAAGATGGAAACTTTTTGAAATTTCCAGATGGATCAGAGGTTATGGATGCAAATCGTGATGGGGTAGCTTCGATGACGGAACAACTGGAATATATGGACGATCAGGGGTTGGAGATACCCAAAAATTTAAAAAAGCTGTCAGAAAAGAATGTTCAGGCAGTAGAGAAGGATATTGATCGTTTTGTGAAGAATAATGATGCTTATGGTGCGGTGATTTCTTTAGGGAAGTGGCGCGACAAGATGTTGTTAGAGGCGTTTGGTAGACGTATAGGGGATAGGAACGCAGCGTGATGAGTGGGTGGATTTATGTTGTGGGTGGAGTGTTATTGGCGGCGATTTTATTGGGTTTTTTGATTGCAAGATATGCGGGCAAGACAAGAAAGGCTAAAAATTATGAACGGGCATTAAAAATGATGCCAATGCTGATTCATTTGCCACCAACTACGGACGATATTGAGGGGGGAGGGCGTAATGAAGCAGACGTGATGAACGAAGAGCTAGGGAAAGCTCAGGTGATGTATTCAATTATTGCTTCGACGTTAGCCAAGGGCATGAAGACGCGGATTGATGGGCAAAAACATATCTCGTTTGAGATTGTAGCGACTGAGGGGATAATTAAGTATTATGCGATGGTACCGGCAGTATTGACGGAGACGGTGAAGCAGGCAGTGCTGTCTTCGTATCCGACGGCAAGAGTGGAGGAGGTACAAGAGGATAATATTTTTTCAAAAGAAGGGGGCGTGAGCAATGTGAGTGGAGGGGAGCTGAGGCTGAAAAAAGAGTTTATGTATCCGATTGGGACTTATGAAGAAATGAAGCGAGATGCCAGTTTGGCGATTTTGGGCGCGATGTCATCAACCAAACAGGGGGAGGGAATGGCGGTTCAGGTAATGATTCGCCCGACGGATGGTGATTGGATAAAAAAATCGACTGACTGGGTAAAAAATATTAAGGATGGAAAGAAAAATCGACTGAGGGGTGGAGCGGCAAATATTGCGGAGCGACTGGTGTGGTTAGTGCAAGATTTATCAGAAGCATTGTGGCGTCCGCCAGAAGCGCATGAAGAATCGAAGGACGAGGATAAGATATTAACAAACCTGCAGCAAGAAGAAATCAAAGCAATAGAGGATAAGACGAAATATCCAGGCTTCGAGACTTTAGTTAGGATTACTGCAAGCTCCAATTTAAAAGCACGCTCCGAGGCGATGGTGGGCGGCGTGGTAGCAGCGTTTGCACAGTTTGATTCGCAAGCCAATAACGGCTTCATTTATAAGGAAAAAGAGAGCAAGGATTTGGTTAAGGAGTATATATTAAGGTTGTTCCCACAGAAACAGAACGAAATGATATTAAACAGTATTGAGTTGGCGTCAATTTTTCATCTGCCATCACAGAGTGCAATTCCAAACTCGCAGGTGGAAAGACAGTTAACAAAACAGGTAGATGGGCCAGCAAAATTAGCAACAGAAGGAATACTTTTGGGTATAAATGAGTTTCGAGGGGAGAAAAAAGAAATATATTTGGATGATGATAATAGGCGTCGTCATGTTTATATAGTTGGTCAAACTGGTATGGGTAAGTCGGTATTTTTGGAGAATTTAGCTTTTCAGGACATGTGTGATGGGAGAGGGTTTGCTTTTATTGATCCGCATGGAGATGCGGTGGAGGCGATTTTAGCACGAGTACCGCAAGAGCGTATTGATGATGTGATCTATTTTGATCCAGCGGATGTTGAACATCCAGTAGGTATGAATATGTTCGAATTCACGAACCCTGACCAAAAAGATTTTATCGTGCAAGAGGGGATTTTGATGCTGCAGAGCTTATTTGATCCGTCGAATCAGGGGTTCTTTGGTCCGCGTGGGCAGCATATGTTTAGAAATGCGGCGCTTCTTTTAATGTCGGATCCAGCAGGGGCAACATTTATTGATATTCCACAATGCTTTACGGATCCAGAGTTTGTGAGAGCAAAATTGAAATATGTGACAGATAAAGCAGTTTATGATTATTGGACAAAGGAGTTTCCGGCATCGCAAAGGTCAAGTGATGCAGGGGAGGTAATTACGTGGTTTGCTTCGAAATGGGGGCCGTTCTTATCTAATACAATTATGAGAAATACTTTGGGACAGGTGAAATCAGGTTTTAATATTCGGGAGATTATGGATAATAAGAAGATTTTCTTGGTGAACCTCTCGAAAGGTCGATTAGGGGATTTGAATGCGAATCTTTTGGGTATGATTTTTGTGATGAAGTTTCAGCAAGCGGCGATGAGTCGTCAGGATATACCCGAACATGAACGCAAAGATTTTTGTCTCTATGTAGATGAGTTTCAGAATTTTGCAACGGACAGTTTTGAGTCGATTTTATCAGAGGCGAGGAAGTATCGTCTCAACTTGATTGTAGCAAATCAGTTTATGACTCAGCTGACTGATAAAATCAGAGAGGCTTTACTCGGGAACGTAGGAACGATTATTTGTGGGCGAATCGGTGTTACTGATGCAGATTTAATGGTCAAGGCATTTACACCGACTTTTACAGCAGAGGATTTAACAAAGACAGCTAACCATGCCGCAATTTGTAAAGTGATGATGTTTGGTATGCCAAGTGCGCCGTTTACGATGAAATTATTGCCACCGATGGGTGAAGCAAACGAAGAATTAATGAAATCACTCAAGGCATATACGGCGACGAAATATGCGAAAACAAGAGCAGAAGTGGAGGCGGAAATTAAAGAGCGATGGAGTAAAGCTGCCGAAGAGAAGGCTGAAGAGGAGACGGAACAAGCTTCTTCAGAAGAGCCGGCGTCTAGTGATAATCAGCAACAGCTAAATAGTCAGAAGCAACAAGAAGAGGCGCCTGCAAAACCTAAACCCGAAAAAGATGATTTTTTGCAAAAGTGGATGGATAAACGTCAGGAAAAACAGGCAGAGAAACCACAGCAGGAAGCAGGAGAAGCTCCAGTTCAGGAAGAAACTGATACGCCAAACCAGCCGATTAAGGCACCAGAACCACCACAAGAGCCAGCACAGCCAGAAGAAGCTGACAGATTGCAAAACGATCAAGTAATAAAGCTACGCTAACTCTTGAAAATTAGAGAAGAATCATATATAATAAGAGGGTTATATTTAGTAAAGCTGAGGTAATTCTTTATGGCTGAAATGAAAAAAAGCGGTGGAACCGAGGAGTATGATTCGTCTGAAATTCGAGTCCTAGAAGGACTGGAGCCGGTGCGACTACGTCCGGGGATGTATATTGGATCAACTGGCTATGATGGCCTACATCATTTAGTAAAAGAAATCGCTGATAACTCGATTGACGAGGCGATTGCTAATGAGGCGAATCGTGTAGAGATTACGCTCTTAAAAGATGGCGGGGCGATGGTGGAGGATAACGGGCGAGGTATCCCAGTAGATATTCATCCAAAGACTAAGAAATCAACCCTAGAGACAGTTTTAACGATGTTACATGCGGGGGGTAAGTTTGGCGATGGTGGATACAAGGTTTCTTCTGGTTTGCACGGTGTGGGCTCATCGGTGGTGAATGCTTTGTCAAGCCATATGATCGCGGAAGTTTATAGGGATGGTAAGATTTATCACATCGAATTTAATGCAGGTAAGCCAGAAACTGATCTTCAGATGTTGGGGAAGACTACAAAGAAAGGTACTTGCATTACTTTTTATCCTGACCCGACGATTTTTAAAGAGACTACAACTTTTGATTATGAATGGGTGTCGAACTATGCAAGGCACCAGGCATATCTAACGAAGGGCGTTTTGATTTCGGTACTAGATGAAAGAACTGGCGCAAAAGAAACTTTTTATTTTGAAGGGGGAATTAAGAGTTACGTAAAAAGATTGAACAGTGGTAAAGAAGTGCTGACTGACGACATTTTTTATGTGGAAAAACAGATTGAGGAAGCCGAAATAGAGATTGCGGTGCAATATAATGATAGTTTTGCGGAGATTATGAAGCCGTTTGCTAACAACGTTTTGACTCCTGATGGTGGTATGCATGTGGTGGGCTTTAGGACAGCTATGAACCGCACAATTAATGACTACGCTAGAAAATCTGGATTGTTGAAAGAAAAGGAAGAAAATTTAACAGGTGATGATATTAAAGAAGGTTTGACGGCGGTGTTATTGGTGAAACTACCGGACCCACAGTTTGAGGGGCAGACTAAGAATAAATTAGGGAATCCAGAGGTCAGAGGTTATGTTGATCGTGTAACGAGTGAATATTTTGGCTATTATCTTGAAGAAAATCCCGCAATTGCAAAGAAAATTGTTGGTAAGGCAACGCTTGCAGCAAGAGCGCGCAAAGCAGCACGTGCGGCGAGAGATAATGTGATCCGCAAGGGGGCGTTTGAGGGATTAAACTTACCTTCGAAGTTGGCAGATTGTTCATCAAGGCGAGCTGAAGATTGTGAATTATTTATAGTGGAGGGTAATTCAGCGGCGGGTTCGGCAAAAGAGGGACGTGATTCTGAAATTCAGGCAATTTTGCCGCTCAGAGGCAAGGTATTAAATACGGAGCGAGCAAGACTGGACAAGATGTTGGCGAATGCAGAGTTGGTATCTTTGATTAAAGGTTTGGGCGTGGGAATTGGTGATCAGTTTGATATTGAAGGGTTGCGTTATCACAAGATTATATTTATGACGGATGCTGATGTGGATGGTTCGCATATTTCAACACTGCTGCTGACATTTTTCTTTCGTTATATGCCAGACGTAATTAAGGCTGGACATGTATATTTGGCAAAACCACCGCTGTTTGGTTTGATTAAAGGTACAGGTTCGGGACGCAAGATTAATTATATTTATGATGAAGAAGCACTAGAAAAGACTTTGACGGAAAAAATTGAAGAGCGTAAGGCTGAAGGTGTAAAAATTGATGAGGATGCGGAGAGGTTCAAGCAGGCAGGTTACACAGCCCAACAACGTTTTAAGGGTTTGGGCGAAATGGATGCGACGCAGTTGTGGGAAACCACGATGAATCCGGAAACTAGAACACTGATTAGGGTGAATATTGAAGATGCGGAAAAAGCAGATGCGATATTTACTAAGTTGATGGGTAATCAAGCAGATTTGCGCAAAAACTTTATACAAGCAAGGGCGACGTCAGTCGACTTGAAGGATCTGGATGTTTAGGAGGAATATGGCAGATAAAAATGATAAAAAACAACAACTAGATAAGACGGATCAGCCGATTCAAGAAGCAAATCTGGAAGAGGCGGAGCAACAGGTGGTCGAGAAGGGGATAGAGGTTCGCACGGTCGAAAAGACCATGGAAGATTACTTTTTGCGGTACTCGATGTCGGTGATTGTAGATCGAGCATTGCCGGATGTGCGTGACGGTTTGAAGCCAGTTAATCGCCGTATATTATATACGATGAATAAAAATGGTTGGAAGGCGCCACATGCGACAGTAAAATCGGCGCGTATCGTAGGTGACGTGATGGGTAAATATCACCCACACGGCGACTCTTCAATTTATATGGCGATGGTGAATTTGGCGCAACCTTGGAAAATGCGCTATACCTTGGTTGAAGGACAGGGTAACTTTGGATCGATGGATGGGGATGAGCCAGCAGCATATCGTTATACTGAGGCAAGGATGGATAAGGTGGGCGCGGAGCTTTTGGCGGATATAGAGAAAGATACAGTAGATTTTCGAGATAACTTTGATGGAACGGAGCAAGAACCAGAAGTATTACCATCGGCATTACCAAATATTTTATTGAACGGACAGATGGGTATTGCCGTAGGGATGGCGACGAATATCCCACCACATAATTTGGGCGAGTTGATTGATGCAACAGTAGCACAGATTGATGACCCAGAAATTACGTTGGACGGGCTAATGAAACATGTGAAAGGACCAGATTTTCCAACAGGGGCAGAGGTGTATGGTGGCGAACCGATGCGTCAAGCTTACGCAACTGGTAAAGGTTCTGTAACGATTCGCGCGGTGGCAAATATAGAAGAGCGCAAGAACGGTCGTTATAATATTGTGATTACAGAAGTGCCGTATGGTATGAGCAAAGAGGCCTTTATCGACAAAGTGCGCGAATTGGTTTTGAGTAAAAAGCTTGATCATATTGCAGATGCTAGAGACGAATCGGCGCGCGGTAAGATACGCGTGGTCGTGGAACTGAAAAAGGATGCTTATCCGAAAAAGACTCTAAATCAGTTATATAAGATGACGGGCTTACAAACCGCTTTTCATTATAATATGCTGGCATTGGTGGATGGGATTCAACCGCGAATTTTGGGTCTCAAGGAAATTTTAGCTGAATTTATTAAACATCGTCAGAAAGTGGTGCGACGCAGAACGGAATTTGATTTAAGAAAAGCTAAAGAGCGTGCGCATATCTTGGAGGGATTAAAGATTGCACTGGATCATATTGACGAAGTGATTAAGGTAATTCGTGCGAGCTATGATGATGCCGATAAGCAGTTGATGAAAAAATTCAATCTGTCGGAAATTCAAGCAAATGCGATTTTACAGATGCAATTACGCAGACTACAGGGGTTGGAGCGCGACAAAATTGAAGCTGAGCTGAAAGAGCTGCAAGAATTGATTAAAAAATTAGAGGCAATTTTGGCAGACGAAAAAGAGATTTTGCGAGTGATCAAGGAAGAGCTTTTGGTGATGAAGGAAAAATATGGTGATGAACGTAGAAGTAAAATCTTTAATCATGAAGTAGGAAAGTTTTCGGAAGAAGAGTTGATCCCTGAAGAAGAAAGCGTGATTTTAATGACAACGGAAAACTATATGAAACGGGTTTCGCAGAGTGATTTTCGTCGCCAAAACAGGGGTGGTAAAGGGCGTCGTGGGATGACAACAAAAGAAGAAGATGTAATTGCGCAGATTGTAACGGCAAGTTCTCACGACTATTTACTGTTCTTTACCAGTCAAGGAAGAATTTTCCGATTAAAGGCCTATGAAGTACCACAGGCCTCCTTAACGGCTAAGGGAACAGCGGCGGTGAATATGCTCAATATGCATCCGGAAGAAAAAATTACCGCGATTATCAAGCAGGGGGATGGTATGGAAGATGGATTCTTGTTTATGGCGACTAAAAAGGGAACGATCAAGAAGACCGCGATTAAGAATTTCTTAAATATTCGCTCAAATGGATTGATTGCAATTAAGTTGGACGAGGGGGATGAACTGAGGTGGGTACAAGAGACAACAGGGGGGAATGAGATTGTGATTTCGACTTCGGCAGGTCAAGCGACGAGGTTTAATGAAAAAGAGGTACGTAGCATGGGGCGAGCGGCGCGTGGGGTGAGAGGAATGAGACTACGACCTAAAGACGAAATCGTGGGTATGGACGTGATTACTGATCCGAAGCAAAAGCTGTTGGTAATTTCAGCAAACGGCTATGGTAAAGCGACCTTAGTGTCGAATCTTCCAGCGCACAGAAGGGGTGGCGTAGGGGTGAAAGTAGCGGCAATTACGGCTAAGACTGGGCCGATTGTGGCGGTACATACCCTTGATCCTCTGGCTAAGGAAGTAATTATGATGTCGACGAAGGGGCAAGCAATCAGGGTGGCGATGAAAGAAATTCCAACGTTGGGGCGAGCTACACAGGGAGTGAGAATTATGAAGATGAACGATGATGATACGGTGGCGTCAATTGGAATTGTATTGCCAGAAGAAGAGGAAGATAAGGAGTAGCGCATGGGCGTATGGGTGATAGTGGCGTTTGTATCGGGGTTTGTGATTGCGCAACTAGCGAAGTTTGTGTTTGGACTGAGGAGTAGTGAGAGAAAAAAATGGATGACGAGCTTTAGGGAGGCGATAAGATATTTGGTGCGTTCGGGGGGCATGCCATCTGGTCATGCGACAAGTTTTGGGGCGGCTACGACCTATATTGGTTTGGCGGAAGGTTTTAATTCTATGTTATTTGCGTTGGCGCTGTGTGTGATGTTGGTGGTGATATACGATGCGGTTAATGTGCGATATGCGACGGGCGAACAGGGAAAGAAGATCAATAAAATCATTGCGCAACAGAAAATTGAAGAGAAAAAAGTGCGGGTGATTGAGGGGCATACAAAAATAGAAGTGCTTTTTGGTACGATTTTAGGTATTTTGATTGGCGTGGCGGTATTTTTTATTTCTAGGGCGTAGAAACAGCCATAAAAGGCAAAAAAGTGCTTGACATTTTTTGGTGGTTGATATAAGATGGTAACACTGGAGAACTGCGAGAGTATATTTTAGTGTTCTCTGGATTTTTAACAATTTAGTTGTGCAATTATAAGAAAAAATCTTAGATTTTTTCTTTATCATCGTCAGTTTATTTATATATATTTGAGTTTTTCAAATTTTCTTAACGGAGAGTTTGATCCTGGCTCAGGATGAATGCTGGCGGCGTGCCTAATACATGCAAGTCGAGCGGTAACAGGGCTTCACCGTTTTCTTGTGGCAGAAGATTTATTTTAGATACACTTGGCCAGAGTGCAAGTTCGTAATCTTGAAAAATAAAGAACTTCTGATAACTACAAGGGAACAGTGAAGCTGCTGACGAGCGGCAGACGGCTGAGTAACGCGTGGGAACATACCCCAAACTGAGGGATAACTACTCGAAAGAGTGGCTAATACCGCATGTGATCTTCGGATTAAAGGATTTATCCGGTTTGGGAATGGCCTGCGTACGATTAGATAGTTGGCGGAGTAAGAGCCCACCAAGTCGACGATCGTTAGATGGTTTGAGAGGATGATCATCCAGACTGGGACTGAGACACGGCCCAGACTCCTACGGGAGGCAGCAGTAGGGAATCTTTCACAATGGACGAAAGTCTGATGGAGCAACGCCGCGTGCAGGACGAAGGCCTTCGGGTTGTAAACTGCTTTTAAAATCGAGAAATATGATGGTAGGTTTTGAATAAGGACCGGCTAACTACGTGCCAGCAGCCGCGGTCATACGTAGGGTCCAAGCATTATCCGGAATGACTGGGTGTAAAGAGTTGCGTAG